>CAYUGW010000165.1:0-8076 GCA_964444245.1 uncultured Blastocatellaceae bacterium
TCTCGCACAAAAAACAATCGCGAAAAGGCGTTCACACGCTCGACATCGCCAAACGTCTGATTGATTACGGTTTTCATCCGATGACGATCTATTTCCCTTTAATCGTCGAAGGCGCAATGCTTATCGAACCGACCGAATCCGTCGGACGCGCCGATCTCGACGCATTTATTGACGCGATGAAATCAATCGCACAGGAAGCCGTCGAAGACCCGCAGCTCGTCATAGACGCGCCGCATTCAACCAGAATCGGACGGCTCGACGAAGCAACTGCGGCAAGAAAACCCGTTCTGCGCTGGAAACCCGATATGGAAGCAACGGCAAAATCTGCTTGATTTAAAATAATGGCTAAAGACGAACCAAACTTGCTTGATTTTGAGATAGATAAACTTATTAACTCAATCGAAAACACAGTTTCGGGAGAAGTCTTTGACACGGAAATTGTTAAAATCAGCCTGAAAGAAAAGCGTTTGATAAAAAAATCCGTCTGGTTGTTTGATTGGCACATTGAACTAACCAATGAGCAGAAAGAGGTTTTCAAACTTACGACTATAAATAATCCTGAAATAATTCAAGGGTTAATTTGTTTTGAAGATAAGAAAGATCATATTTTTTTACACCTTTTGGAAAGTGCAAAATTTAATAAAGGAAAGCGCAAATTATATCTTGGAGTTGCAGGCAATTTAGTCGCGTTTGCCTGCAAAATATCATTTGAAAAAGGTTATGAAGGTTTTGTCGCTTTTGATTCTAAAACCGCATTAATCAAACATTACGAGCAAACTTTGGGAGCAACATATTTTCGCGGACAAAGAATGTTTATCGAAACTCGCGCTGCCAAACAACTCGTCGCAAAATATTTTGCATCATAAAAATTATGAAACCTGTAAAAGAACCAAAAGATGTAGATTTGATAATCAAATCCGAACCCTGGTCGGAAGAAGATTTAGCTGATTTTAGAAAGTTAATGCAGAAAATCAAGCAAAAAAATAATCTTAAAAAAATAAAGAAAAAAAATCTACCGAAAGAAAGCCGAATCGAAAAGCCGCTTAAATAAGTGCGAACTGCCAGAAAACCCGTTCTGCGCCGGAAACCCGATATGGAAGCGACGGCAAAATCGGCTTAGAAAATTTTACAATCAGCCAGAGAGTTCAAACTTTTCATATCAAAGTTTGAACTCTTTTACATTTTTAGCTTGCCAAATTTTCACAAATATCATACATTCCTTGAAAAATCGCACAATTCTAAAATGAAATTCTGAAGACTCAAATGCCGGACGACAAAATTTTTAAATATCAAACGCTCTCGATAATTGTTCCGGTTTATAACGAAGAATCAACAATTGCCGAAGTCATCGAGCGGATCATTAAAACCGATCTGCCCTTGCAAAAAGAGATCATAGTCGTTGATGACGGCTCAAATGATCAGACGCGTGAGATATTAAAACTCGATCAAAATATCACGCGGCTTTATCAAACGCCCGTCAATGTCGGCAAAGGCGCGGCGGTCAGAATCGGTCTGACGCTTGCCAGGGGCGAAATTATTTTGATTCAGGATGCCGATCTGGAATTCGATCCGGCGGAATATCATCTGCTTTTGAAACCGATTTTGGAAAATAAAACGCAGGTCGTTTACGGTTCGCGTTTTTTGAAAAAAAACAAAAAAGTTCCGCCGGTGCGGCGCATTGCCAATTCTTTTTTAACGAAATTTGCCAATCTTCTGTACTGCACAAAATTGACCGATATGGAAACGGGCTATAAAGTTTTTACGTCGGAAGTTGCCGGAAAACTTCGGCTTACGGCGAATCAATTCGAGATCGAACCGGAATTGACGGCGCGGATTTGTCAGGCGAAATATAAAATCACGGAAGTTTCGATTTCTTACAAACCGCGCACCAAATCCGAAGGAAAAAAGATCAAATGGCGCGACGGCGTGAAGGCTGTTTGGATGCTGATAAAATGCCGTTTTGATAAATTTTAATTGATCTTTGATTTTTGATCTTAATTTAAACAAAAATTCAAAGATCAAAGCCCGAAGATCAAAAATATTTATGAATTTTTTTCCAAACTCCAAAATTAAATGTGCCGTAATCATATTTTGCCTCGCGCTTTTTGCCAGAGTTTTCGTTGTTTTGGCGCAATATAACTTTAATTTTCTTACCGGAAGACTCGTCGGCGCGGATACGAAACTTTATCTCGACATCGCACAAAATCTTTTAAACGGCAACGGTTTTGCGACCGATGCCGGAGGCGCGACAGCGTTTGTTTCGCCGCTTTTTCCGATGTTTCTCGCTTTCGGCATTTCTCTTTTCGGCGAAGAAAATCTGATTTTTGTAAATCTGCTGCAATGCGTGTTGGGCGCGTTTGTCTGCGTGTTTATTTTTGCTTACACAAATCTGATTTTTGACGATTTGAAAACCGCATTTATCGCCGGAATAATCGCGGCGATTCATTACGAGCTGATTTTATGGGCGACGATGCAGCTTTTGACCGAACCGCTTTATATATTTTTTCTGGCGATTGCACTCTATTTTTTGATTTCCGGCGTAAAATTCGAGCGGAAAAAACCGTTGAATTTTTGTCTCTCGGGGACATTTTTCGCACTTGCTTCGCTGACCCGTCCGATTGCCATTGCGATTGCCTGCGGTCTGGCTTTGGTGATTTTTGTTTCCGCCCTTTTCGGGAAAAAATCGGATTGGAAATTGCCCGTTTATTTTATTGTCGTATTTTTTCTGCTGATGATGCCCTGGGGAATCAGAAATTATTTTGTAATGGATAGTTTTACGATCTCTTCGCTCGAAGGCGGACACGTTGTTTGGCTCGGAAATAATGCCGAATACGACAGATACGAGCATCCCGATTTTATCGTATTCGGCGGTTATACGGTGATGTTCAAGCGACCTGCCGAAACAAGCGGAACAACGGAAGCGGAAAGCAACCGGAAATTTTACGAATTGGCGCGAAAACATATTTTTCAGGAACCGCTCGAATTTATAAAACGCGGATTTCATAAAACCTGGAATATGTGGCGACCGAATTTTTCCGGCAGTTCATTGCGCAACGGTCTTTTGAGTTATTCGTTTTATCCGCTGATTTTGCTGACCGCGCTTTTCGGAATGTTTCTTTGTTGGCGAAAATTAAAGGGGAATTTCTGGCAAAAATTAAGCAATCCGGTTAGTTTGCTGATTCTATTCTTTCTCTTTCATCTGTTGATTCACGCCGTAATTACGGGCGAAATACGTTTTCGGCTGCCGCTCTGGCTGGTGCTGATACCGTTTTCGGCGTTTACTTTTTCGCTTGTATTGAAAAAAGTTAAAGTTTGATTGATGTGATATAAAATCACCCGACTATTTCTTTTTTCGCCGCAGATTTTCTCGCCATAAATGTTGTCAGCATCCATAAACCGAAGCCGACAAAAACTAAAATTACACTCATCACGATCAGGAAAAATCCGCTGAAAAAATCGTCGTAGCCGTATCTGGCAAAATAAACTTCGGGAATTTTATAATCCGCGCCGTGTATTGAAAGAAAACCCGCCGCGAAAAAAAGAATCGCCCAGAGAACCGCCAAACCGATTCCGTAAAGCCACGCCAGGTTTAATTTATAACCTCTAAGCCACGCGAAAATTATTAAAAACAGAGGAAATCCGAAGATTACGAAAATAAACAGCGCGTTGTAAATTGTGCCGAATAAATCATAATTGGCGGGCAAAGGCGGCTGAACGGTGACGGCAAGCGAATCGGCGGGAATTTGCGCGAAATTCCCCTTTAAAACGTCGCCTTCACGTGTAAGTTGCGGCAGAGTTTCCGCTTTCCAGTTCGCGGGCAGAAAAACGCTGATTTCCAGACCGCCGAAATCCGCCCATTCACGCGCCGGAGCGAGAATATAGGCGAATTGAAAAGCCTTCATTTTTCCCAAATTCGAATAAACGGCGGCTTCCGAACGGTATGTTGCTTTGATCGTGTGTTTCCCTTTCGGAATCGAGAGCGCAAAAGAAACTGACTCGATTTGACCGCTCGACGGATTGTACATCAACTTTCTGTCGTTTTCCCATGGAGTTTCGAGCGGCGTTTGCCACGATTTGGGTAAAGTACTGTTTTCTACCGTTTCCGTTTTTTCGACCTTTTTATCGTCAATAGAAATCTCGAAATCCTCGACATTTTTTGAACCGACGACAAAAACCAGTTTCAAATCTTTGTCTTCGCCTTTGTTTTCAACTTCATAAACGGCTTCGACCAATACGCTTTTGTTATCTCTGACGCTTTGCATTTCGCCAAGCGGACGAAAATCAATGGTCAAAGTTTCGCGCGAGATAAAAATATTTTCCAATCCCGAAGGTTCGGCAGAAACAATTCCGCCTTGCGACGGCGCGGCGATATTTGCCGAAATTTCGATTGAATTAAAAAATATCGACAGAAAAAGCAGGAGATTTATTGATTTACGCGCGGCTTTTTTCAGATTATTTTTCATCATTCGGCTGACATTCTAAATCAATTAATGCCAGACGTTCAACTATTTCGCCGCCAATTAAATGTTTTTCGATAATTTCGGGAACGTCTTCAGCCTGAACCTGTGCGTACCAAACGCCTTCCGGGTAAACCAGAACCGCCGCGCCGACCGAACAGAAACCGACCGAACTGCAATCGGTCAGAACGATTTCGCCGTTCGGGTTTCGCCCCTTTGATTCCTTGCCCCAGCGCAGATTTTTCGCTTCGAGCCGCTTTTCAAATTCGGCTTTAACGTCCGCGCTTCCGACCGCCAGACACGATTTGCCGTTGCAGACGAAAACCTGCCGTTTGATCGGTGCTTTCACAACCGGCGCGAGTTTTTCCAGTTTTTCGCGGTCTTCGATAAATTTCGGCTTGCTCATATTTTTTATTTTAACAAAACAACTGCCTGCAAAGGAAAGCCGGCATCAAATTTCTTTTGAATATTTCTGCGATAAGCACTTTCTAAATTAAGTTTAAATCCGAGTTTGTGATAAAATCACTTTGTTCTCTATTCGGCGGTTTAACAAAATAGATTTTTTATAAATGGCAGTTGGTTTAGTAATTCACATTTCGGTTGGCAAGGAAAAACGTACGGAGTTTTTCTCGGCTGAGAATATTCGTTTCGGTTCGGATGAAACGAGCGATCTCCAGATTCACACCGGAAAGATTTCCGATAAAGCCGTCTGGTTCGAACTCGAATGGAGCGACGGCGAATATCGAATCACCGAAGTTAATAAAGAACTCGGCTTAACGCTCAACGGAAAACCGCTTCGTCGCTTCGTCGCTGTCAATGACGGCGATACGATTGAGATTCCCGACACCGAGATTTCCTTTGCCTTCTTCTCTTTAGAATCAAAATCCTCGCTGATTACGACCAACCGCGAACAGCCGCATATTGCACATTTTATTGAAGCGGCGGCACTGGACGCTGCCGCCACGCCGCAGCGCGATGATGCCAAAGCGTTTTTACGCGAATTTGTCCGCGAACTTTCCCGCGAAATCAGTTGGGCGACAAAATTAATTATCCTGGCAATCGTCGTCGGAACTCTTTCGGGAATTTTTTATCTCGGCATCGCCGTCAATCGTGAACTGCAAAGAAACCGCGAACAATCCGAGCAGCAAAATGAAACAATCAAGGAATTGCAGGCTAAAATTCTCGAAACCAAGGATGATGTCGGCGAAATCACCAAAAACACCAAAACGATGATGGATACCGTTTCGCTCGCGCCGAATCTGCGCGTCGAATACGGAAACGGCATCTGTCTGATCTACGGCGTTTATGATCTGGTTGACCGCAAAAGCGGGAAAACTCTGCGTTATCCCGATCCGCAGGCGTTTCAGCCGGAAAATTACGATCCGCCGACTGTTCCCGTTCAGGAAGACCTCGTTCAGCCGCAATTTCAAATGGGTTTGACGACCGAAGGCAACGGAACAATCGTCGAATACGATTTTATCGGAACGGGGTTTCACGTCGGAGGCGGTTATATCGTCACAAACCGCCACGTCGTACAACCCTGGAAGGAAGATGAACTCGTTCAGCAAATGATCAAATCCTCTGACGGTCGGGCGCGAATCAAACGGCTGGTCGTTTATTTCCCGAATATTCCGCAGCCTTTTCCGCTTAAAATTCGCCAATTGGCAGCCCGCGAAGATGTCGCGGTCGGAACGATCGACACGGCACAAATGCCCGATAATATTCCGGTTTTGCCGATTGATACGGCATCGGACGCGGTTGCTGTCGGTAAAATGGTCGTGACGATGGGTTTTCCGAACGGACCGGACAGGCTTCTGGCGATGGCTGATGACAGCGAAGCGCGTTCGCTCAACTCCAGATGCGAAGGTTCGCGGCGGTGTATTATTGATTCGCTCGCTCAATCGAGAAAAATCGTGCCTTTAATGACGCAAGGTTCGATTACGGATCTGGATTCACGGCGCGTCGTTCACGATGCGAAAACGGCGGAAGGCGGTTCGGGTGCGCCCGTTTTCGGGCAGAGCGGCAGAGTTATCGCCGTAAATTTCGGTGTGTTTACGGAAAGTACTGCCGCAAATATGGCTGTTCCCGTCAGTTTTGCCGTCGAATTATTAAAGAAAGCCGGATGGATTTCGCCCGAAGAAGCTCAGAATCAGGCAAATCAACAAAATCAAACCGCCGCCGCCAATACAAATTCACCTTCGACCAATGGAAATCCTTAAAAAACCGTATCAATGAGATAATAAACGCCGACCAGATAAGATTGCCTTGAATCCGATATTCCGGCGTGTTCGACAAAAGTCGGCGGGTATTTTTTGTTTTTGATTATTATTGAAAGTTTGTTTGAAATCTGTTCGGAAACCTTGTCTTGCAGCGCGAAAATATTCGAATAATCTTCATTAAAGTTTTCCGACCAGAGAATCGTTTTATCCCTCGTATTATAAAGCTGAACAGAAATAGTAAAAATCTCGCCGTGCTGCTCGATTGTTCCGGTCAAAACCGCGTCAACATTGAGTTTTTTCCCGATTTCCGATAAATCTGCGGCGTTTTCATCCGTATAACCCGCAATCGCATTTGTCGGAAGAACGGTTAAGTTTTCAAATTTCCCGAGATTTGAAATTAAAACATCGGCTGTTCCCAAACCGATTTTTTCATCCTTTTTTCCGCCGATTTGCTCGAAAGGCAAGACGACGATTGAATTTATCCGTGCCGAATCAATTTTATTAAAACGTGAATTAAGATCAAAAAATAAAAGTCCGAAGACAAAACATATAAAAACTGTAAAGCCGGCTAAAGATACATTTCTGACTGAAAAAAATTTACCGAATCCGCTTTTTCTTTCGGATTTCCGGCTGACAATTTGCGGTAATAAACCGGACGTTTCCCGAACGGGCGGAGGCGTTTTCTGATGAATTATTTTAATATTCGATTGATTGATTTCCTTATGTGAAAAGTTTTTTTCGACCGGTCTAATCTGCGGTTTTTCGTAGCTTGAATCGCTGACTTCGGCGATAAAACGATAGCCGACTTTCGGAATTGTTTCGATATATTTCCCGTCTTCATCACCGTCTTTTAAGACTTTTCGCAACATATAAATATGCTGCGTGAGAGTTGTTTCTTCGGCAAATTCTTCTCCCCAGATTGAATCGAGCAATTCGTCTTTCTTCAAAATTCGTCCGCTGTTTTCCGCCAGATACCGCAAAACTTCAAAACTTCTCTGCGTTAAATAAACGGGAATATCTTTTTTCAGCAGCCGATTATTGCTGATATCAAGCCGATATAAGCCAAAATCAACGCAATAAACTTTATCGTCTTTCATCATCTTGCCACCTTTTACTTTGTAACTAAATTCTTGTTATACCAAGCTGCGTGAATAAAATTAAAAAAAACACTTTAACTCTTAATTTACTCTGATGCCTGACCGAAACTTAAAGTTGGTCAAAAATTCAAAATATTAATGTTTTTATTTTTTTTATTTTTGGACTGAAATCGTTTTTTTTAATTTCAACAAATTATTCAGATTTTTTAAGAGTTTCTATCAGACGGTGCCAAGAGTTTTTGAAATTCGGGATGATCGCGGATCGGATCGAGTTGATAATCGTGTTTTAAATGCGGATAACTT
>CAYUGW010000166.1:0-8042 GCA_964444245.1 uncultured Blastocatellaceae bacterium
AGGAACGCGGCGGAAAAAGCACGCCGAGCAGAAAAAGCAACGCCGGTATTCCGCCGGACAGCAAAAAGAAAACACCGCCGGTAAATGCGTCCGACGCTTCTCTTCCGGTTTCGTCAAACGATCCGATAATTGCCAAGCTGCCGATAGATGCCCAGAAAATACCGGAAACGATGATTACCGAACAGAGCATTCGATACCAGAAATATGTCCGGCTTCCGGTTTTGCTTGGCGGCAAAATTTGCGAATTGATGTTCGTATTAAAAGGCGTTGAGTTTGAATAATTTGAAGTGGTTTTCGAGTATTCCGCCGTTTTTGCCTGAGTGAAACTGTTCTCCGGCTGCACGAATTCCGCTGTTTTTTGTTCGCTGAAAGTTTTCGGAAAAATTGAAAGCGGCGTATTGCATTGCAGACACACGGCGGCGGATGGCAAATTAAGCAAATCGCATTGCGGACAGCGGTTTTGATTCATCTTTTAACTCCGTAAATGTAAAATCATATACTGATTTTTTGCAAAATAAAAAGCGACCTTTAAGAAAAGATCGCTTTTTATTTTTATTAAAATGCTTTCAGTTTTTTGGGATTAATACCGAAAGCGGACAAATAATCAAACCTTACGTAGCCAATACATTTTCAGCCTGCGGTCCTTTCGGTCCGTTTGTTACTTCAAACTCGACCTCTTGACCTTGAACCAGGGTTTTATAGCCATCGCCCGAAATCGCGCTGTAATGCACGAAAATATCCTGTTCGCCGGGCTGTTCGATAAATCCGTAGCCTTTCGCATTGTTAAACCATTTGACCTTACCGGTAGTTTTTGACATTTTTTTTGTAATTCCTCCTACAAACTTCAGTGAATTTATTTTATTTTTTTGAACATTTTTGGTGTTCCTGTTTCAAGTTAAGTTCTCAGCCGAAAGCATTTGTTTGTTAAACGCACGGACAAAAAAACAAAATTATCCATCAAACACAGATTAAAAGAAATGTAATACAAGTCATTTCTAACAAGTAGAAAACCTTAAACTGCAAGATTTTGGGGTTATTTAATTTGGTGTTGTTTTTTGATAGAACGCCGAAAATTTAACCTACATTTGCCATCTATGTCAAGAGGTTTTGTTAAGTTTTTGTGAAATTTTTAATAAATCTCTTAAAATTGACATAAATAAGCGGATAACCGAAGATAAGCAAAGCTAAAAAATAATTTGAGGGAAGCAAAAAAAATGCACAATTACGGCGAAAATCCGGCACTTTCTTATAATGAATATTTGAAAGTTCCCGATCTGATAAATCTGCAGGAAACTTTGTCCGACCCGACAAGCCACGACGAACTTCTTTTTATTATTATTCATCAGACGTATGAGCTTTGGTTCAAGCAGATTCTGCACGAAATTGACGCGAGCATCAATTGGATGGAAGAAGGAAGGAAATTCCGCGCCAATCATTCTCTGAAAGCGGTGACGGCGATTGAAAAGGTGATCGTCTCGCAAATTCATATTCTCGAATCAATGGCGCAGATCGGTTTTCTGGAATTTCGCGATAAACTCAATCCGGCGAGCGGTTTTCAATCAATGCAGTTTCGCGAACTCGAATTCGTTTCCGGCGCAAAGGACGAGCGAATTTTGAAATTTTTCGAATTTGACGAATTCGCTTATAAAAAATTGACCGAAAGGTTTAATGCGCCGAGTTTGGGCGATGCTTTTTGGGATTTACTCGCCGCCGAAGATTTTGAAATAGAAGATCACGATGCAAAAGTCAGATCAATCGTCGAAATCTTAACCAATCCCGAAAAATACGCGGAACTTTTCATTATGCAGGATCTATTGATCGAACACGACGAAAACATTTCTCTGTGGCGGTATCATCACGTTTTGATGGTCGAGCGAATGCTCGGAATGAAACGCGGCACGGGCGGTTCGGAAGGCGCGGGTTATTTGCGGAAAACTCTGGATAATAAATTCTTCCCCGAACTCTGGGAAGCGCGAACACATTTGAAAGCTTTATAGAATGTCATTTAGAAAAGGCAAAAACAACAATGATGAATGGATCGCATATAGAGATAAAATGGGCGATTTATTCAAAAAATTTATTGCTGGAGATTTAACTTTGATAAATCAACAAAGTTTTGAGCAATATGTGACAGAAGGCAACAACGAATTTTTTCATACACCGCTGAGTAACTTGAACAACAATGAATTTCTCACTTTAGAAAAAATAGTTAATGAATGGAGCAGTTTTCAAATTAGTTTTGAGTCGTTTTATTCTGAAAGAATTAAAAGATTCAATCGTTACGGTTAATAAATTAAACTTTTTATAAACAAGGAGATTTCATCATGCGTCAAATTTTTATTACTGCCTTTTTGTTTCTTTGCTTTTTTTCGATGCTTGTCTTTGCGCAGGAAAACAAAGATGCACCCGTTAAAGTGACGTTTTTGCACGTCAACGATGCTTATCAATTTGCGCCCGTTGAAGGCGGAACGCGCGGCGGTCTGGCAAGACTTTTAACCTTAAAAAAGCAGATCGAAGCCGAAAATCCGAACACGATTTTCACGCTCGGCGGCGATACGCTTTCGCCTTCGGTCGAAACTCTGACCTATAAAGGCGCACAGATGATTGACGCGTGGAACGCCATCGGGCTTGATTATTCGGTCTTCGGCAATCACGAATTCGATCTGAAAACGCCGGATTTATTAAAGCGCATCGAAGAATCGAAATTTAAATGGCTCGGCGCGAATATCATCGATACGAAAACAAAAAGAATTTTTGCGGACACGCCGAAATACGTCATCGTCGAATATCCGGGCGGCATCAAGGTCGGAATTATCGGTTTGATCTTGCCGGAAACAAAGGAAACCTCGAGTATGGAAGCGCATCTGGAAGTTACGGATTTTTGCGAAACGGCGAAAAAATACGTGCCGGAAATGCGAAAAGAAGGCGCGAATGCAATTGTCGGGCTGACGCATCTTTTTATGGCGCAGGACAAAAAGCTGGCAACATGCGCCGATTTCGATCTGATTTTGGGCGGACACGAACATTCGCTTCTTCAATCGAGTTCAAACGGCACGCCGATCTTTAAAATGACCGCCGACTCCCGCGAAATGGGACGTTTTGATTTGAACTTCAACCGCCGGACGAAAAAGCTCGAAAGTATCGATTGGGAAATTATTCCCGTAACCGACAAAATCCCCGACGCGCCGGAATTTGCGCCGATTTTCGAGAAATACAAAGACCTTTTGGAAAAATTGGCTGTTCCGGTCGGGCGAACGGCGGTTGTGCTTGATGCCGGTTCGGCTTCGAATCGAACGCAGGAAACGAACGTCGGAAATTTTATCGCCGACGCTTTTCGCGCTTCGACCGATTCGGACATCGGTTTCTTAAACGGCGGTTCGATCCGCGCCGATCTGACATATAATCCGGGAAGTCTGACCAAACGCGACGTGCTTTCGATGCTGCCGTTTAATAATCCGGTCGTCAAAATAGAAATCACCGGAAAAACTTTGCGCGAAGTTTTGGAAAACGGCGTTTCGCGAAGTGCGGAAGATTCCGAACCCGGCAGATTTCCGCAAATTTCCGGTATGAGTTTTAAGTTCGATCTGTCCCGCGCCGCCGGTTCGCGAATCGTCGAAGCAAAAGTCGGCGGACAGCCGATAGACGATAACAAAACTTACACGCTGGCAACTTCTTCGTTTTTAGTGATAAACGGCGGCGACGGCTACACGATGTTCAAAGATGCGCCTCTTTTGATAAAACCCGAAGACGCGAAAAAAGACGCGGAAATTCTGGAAGAAGCGATCAAGAAATCGCCCGAAAGTATGATTTCGCCGAAGGTTGAAGGCAGAATAGTTAAAATAAAATAATTGCGGAGAAAATATGTCAGTTGCAACAACTTACGAACATATAACGCTGAATAAAAACGGCGATCCGATAATCGAGGATATGACTACAAAAATAGTTGAAATCGTTTTGGAGATGAAGGCTTACGGTTGGAGTCCCGAAGAAATTCATTTTCAGCATCCGTATCTATCGCTCGGACAAATTTATTCGGCTTTGGCTTATTATTTCGATCACATTGATGATTTTGAAAATGATATTGCCGAAAGGTTAAAGAAAGTCGAAAAAATTAAAACTGAAATTAAAACCAATAATTTAGGTAAAAAATTAAAGCAAATAAAATTAGGAAATTAAATTTCGAGCATGATTTACTCTCACCAATTAAAAAGTCCGATCGGAAAATAAATTGAAGATTTATTAACTGTTTGAAAACTCGAAAAAATCGCTGAAAGCGACAAACATTATAGCCTAGCGAGAATCGCTAGGAATTTGCGAGTAAAAAATTACGACGCTGAAAGTGTCGAACAAATTTTGAATATCAAATGATGTTGCTCACTCCTCAAGCGAGCGTTTTATTTTTGAATTCAAACCTACGGTTTCACCGCAGGCTATAATGTTTGTCATCTTCGATGACTTTTTCGAGTTTTCAAACAGCTTCATAAAAATAATTGCCAAAACTTTTGAACCCGATGAAGTGGAAAACCTAATCGAATTTATTCCATTCTAAAAGCTGTATGTTTTCCGAGCAAGAAATAAAAACTCCCGAAATGCGCGAGGCGGTCGCGCTTTTTAATGAGGCTTATGAAGCGCAGATGGCGCAGGATTTTGCATCGGCGATCAGACTTTATAAAGAATCAATCGAAGTTTTCCCGACCGCCGAAGCCTACACTTTTCTCGGCTGGACCTATAGTTTTCAAGGCGATTACGATCTGGCGATTGCCGAATGCGTGGCGGCGATTTCGGTTGATGCGGATTTCGGAAATCCTTATAACGACATCGGCAGTTATCTGATTGCCAAAGGAAATTATTACGATTGCGTTCGCTGGTTTAAGCTGGCGATGAAGGCAAAGCGTTACGAAGCAAGAGCTTATCCGCATTTTAATCTGGCAAAAGTTTATGAAAAACGCGGAAAATTGCTCGAAGCCGCAAAGCATTATTCGCTCGCGCTCGACGAACAGCCCGGTTACGCGCAGGCTTATATGGCTTTAAGAAATGTGCAGGGAAAATTGAATTGAGCAAAATCTACACAAAATTCGGTTAAGTAGGCGGTCAAAGACCGCTTTACTTAATTATTTATTTGAAATTTGTTTCAGGAAAATTTTGTTGCGTCTTTAAACTAATTAGAGCAATTTTTAAATTTTCTAGTGTTTGACAAACGTTTGGAGTCCCGCCTTTAGGCGGCAACCGCCAGCGAAGCGCAGCGGAAAAAGCCGCGTAAACGCGGGACTCCAAACGCTCGTTTGATTCTTTATGAATACCAGAAAATTTAGAAACCGTTCTACTAATCTCAGCTTACTTTTTCGTTTTTGCTTCTTTTTATCATCGTCAAACGATTGCCGCGCGAATTATAGGAAACTTCGTCCATTATATTGTGAATAAAAAGCACGCCTCTGCCGGAGGCTTTAAAGAGATTTTCGGGATCGGTCGGATCGGGAATTTCGGAAACATTGAAACCCTCGCCTTCGTCTTCGATGGTAAAACGCGCTTCGGTCGGCGAAACTTCCGCCGAAATGCGTACGATTTTATTTGCGTCGAACTTGTTGCCGTGCTTGATGGCATTGACGAATGCTTCGTCTAAAGCAATGAAAAGATTAGAATTCTGAACATCTACAACGCCGACTTTTTCAACCCGTTTCATCAAATAATCGAGAATCGAATGCATCAAGGAGATCGCGCTCGGAAATTCGAACTCGATCTTTTCGCGGATATGTTTGACGGCTTCGCGTTTGTCAACAAACTGCGTTTTATAATTTAAGATGGTTTCAAAGAGATTTTTCAGTTCGTCTTCGCTGAAATTCTCGCGGCGGAAATGCGTCGCGCAGATTTTGAAGGCTTTGACAAAGCTGCGGCTGGCTTCTTCCGGTTCGAGCGTCGGGAGACAAGCATCCAACTCGCAAGAATTTTCATTATCGGGAAAGGCTTGATCACCGTCGAGATCCGTAATCACCAGATCGAAATCGGTCGTTTCGTCTATTTTCAAGGCTTCGTCGCGGCTCTCGGTGGTTTTTACAAAAAAACCGAGTTTGCTAAAAACTTCCGACAGCGCAGTTTTTAAATCATCGTGGTCATCAACAATCAAGATTCTTCTTTGCATTTTCACCTTTACCAAAATCAATATAAAAAGAGCCGTCTATAAAAGTATAACTGATAAGCGTCTTTATTTATTAAGTGAAAAAGTTTAAAAGTTTAAAAAGTGAAAAAGTTTTGGGAGTTTTCAGGGTTTCGAGTTATTTGAAAATAAATATGTTTGATTCGGGAAAAAATAAACTTTTTCACTTTTTCACTCTTTCACTCTTTCACTTTTCAAACATCCGCCTCAGTCATTTACAAGATTTTTAACGAGAAATAGTTTCTCTTTGTTGCACATAATAACTCAAACTGTTAGATATTTTCTATTGATGGCAAAACAAATATCGAAAAAATTTCCCGAACTTTACGAATTCGCTTCTCTGGAAAAGTATTCGTGGAAACAGAAATTCGTGATTCAAATTGCCGAAAAGGTTTTCTATTTTATGATAAATCTGCTCGGCAAAACGGTTCGGTTTGAAATCGAAAACCCGGAAAATTACGAAAATATCGTCAAAAACGGAAAAATTCCGATATATACATTCTGGCACGACCGGATGTTTTTGGGAACATATTTTTTCCGGAATCGCGGAATTATCGTGATGAGTTCGCAAAGTTTCGATTCGGAATACACGGCGCGCGTCATTCAAAGATTCGGTTACGGTGCGGTGCGCGGTTCTTCGACGCGCGGCGGAATCCGCGCTTTAACAAGGATGATTCGCCTGATGAAGGAAGGTTTGCCGATGGGTTTTACGCTCGACGGTCCGAAGGGTCCGCCGCACGTGGCAAAGGCAGGCGCGATTCTGCTGGCAAAAAAAAGCGGAAATCCTTTGATGCCGTTTGTCGTCGAAGCGAAAAGTTTCTGGCGCATCAACAGTTGGGATCGGCTGCAGATTCCGAAGCCTTTTACGCGCGCCAGAGTAATTATCGCCGAACCCGTCTATGTCGCGGCAGACGCAAATGATGAAGAGGTTGAAAATAAACGTCTGGAATTGCAGGCAAAACTTGACGAAGCGGTCGAACTTGGGAAACAATGGCGTGAAAGTATTTAATGATAAATAGTTTTGAAATTTTTTGAGTGAAAAAGTGAAAGTGTGAAAAAGTGAAAAAGTTTTTGGTTTTTCGTTTTAACTTTCGAATAAAAATCTTTGTTTGAAAAGTTGATTTTGTGGAAATGAAACATAACTTTTTTCACTTGAAGTTAAAAACTTCCGGAAATTAAGGAGAAAATGAAAATGGCTCTGTTCGATTTGATTGTCACCGAAGCGCGGGAAAAATTCGACATCGGCGATAAGGCAAATGCTCTGCTGTCGGTTTTGCTGGGAATGATCAGCGATCAGGAAAACGGCGGTTTCAGAGGTTTTTTAGAAAGTTTCAGCGAAGTCGGATTAGGCGATCTTGCCGCTTCGTGGGTGAATTCGAGCGCGAATATGCCGATTTCCTACGAACAAACCGAATCGGTTTTCAGCGAACAGACGCTCAAGGAAATGTCCGAAGAAACCGGAATAGATTATAAACGGACGACCTTTGCCACCGCTTTTATGATTCCGCATATTATTGACGAATTAACGCCGAACGGCGAAATTCCGAATGAGAGAGGTCTGCTGACAATGCTCGGCGGAAATTTATCGGGAATGGGAACGACCGGAACGGCACAGATTGCGCCGGAAACCGTTGATCAAAGCGGAATTGCCGCAGATTCTTCGGGCAATGATGAAAATGCGATTTTGAAAATAGTGCTGCCGCTGATTGTGGTCGGACTTCTGATTGCAGTCGTTTATAAGTTTTTCCAGTAAATTTTCGGAAAATTTTTAATTTTTGCGCCTTTTTGCGCGAATAAACTTGACCTTTTTTTCCAGAAAACTATAATCAAATGTTCGTGGCTGGGTAGCTCAGCTGGTTAGAGCGCGGGATTCATAACCCCGAGGTCGGGA
>CAYUGW010000167.1:0-8041 GCA_964444245.1 uncultured Blastocatellaceae bacterium
TGCCTTCGTGCGTAAAAACCGCGCCTCGTCCGGCGTTAAAGAGCGGAAAATTTTCCAGTTCGACGACCGAAGCCTCGACCGCATCGAGCGCAGAGCCGTTTTTTTGCAGAATTTCCCATCCCGCTTTCAGAGCGTTTTCCAAACCGCCGCGATATTCCGCTTCGAGGTCAATAGTCATTTCCTTCTTAAGAATCGTCCCCGCGCCGCCGTGAATGGCTAAAGCTATTTTATTCATACATTTATTTTACACTTTGGACATTCTAATTTCATTTAAGCCTCCAAGGGGTTGAGTCTCTTAAACTGCAAGGTCAACTGATTAAATTTGAGTGAGAATAAAATATCACAGTTTTATAGATTTGCAATATTTTTGTCCTTTTTCGCTTAATTATTGCGCATTTAAGAATTAAAGAAATTTTATTTCTATAAACTTTTCAGGAGATCAAAAAATATGCACAGCACCGGCGCGCGATAAAATTATTGAGGAAGCATTCAGTTGGAAGGGAACGCCTTATCTTTATGGAGGGAAAACGCGCGAGGGAATTGATTGTTCAAATTTCGTCTGGCAGGTTTATAAGGCGGTTGTTTATCCTGATATGCCGTATATCTTCAGCGAGCCTTCCAGAGACGGGTCATTTTTTAAACGAGTTGATAAAGACCAAGTTCTAAAGGGAGATTTAGTGGTTTGGTTCGAACACATCGGGATTGTGGTTGATCCGATTCTGGGTACATTTATCGGAGCGCAACGCAGCACCGGAGTAGCGGGAGCATATTATTCATCAGGTCATTGGGCGAATACTGAACCTGTTGAGTATTTTCTCCAGTCTAAATGGTAAATCCGGTAGCTGAAATAAAATAATTAACTTAGAAATTAATAAATATAAAAAGGCAAATAGAAGTTGGTAGTAAATTGCGCCTCAATAAAAAATTGCCTCTCGGACACAAATTAAACTGCCGCGAACTATTTTGTCGGCTTGCCCGTCATCGGCACAAAGCGCACTTGCATCACTCTCTTCTCGGTCACGCCCTTCTTGGTCTTTTTGATTACTACCATTTCCTGATTCGTGTTCCCAACCGGAATCACCATTTTCCCGCCCACCGCGAGCTGATCGACGAGCGCCTGCGGAATCTCGTCCGGCGCTGCCGTCACGACGATGGCATCAAACGGCGCTTGCTCGGGCAACCCGAGATAGCCGTTGCCCGTCTTCACGAAAATGTTTTTATAGCCCAATTGTTGTAAAATCTGCGTTGACCGCTCCGCTAATTCCGGGACGATTTCTATTGTGTAAACTTCCTTTGCCAACTCTCCGAGAATAGCCGCCTGGTAACCGGAACCGGTGCCGATTTCGAGCACCTTATCTTTTTTAGAGATGTCGGCAGCCTCGGTCATGTAAGCGACAATAAAGGGCTGAGAGATTGTCTGATCGAGACCGATGGGCAGGGGAGAATCCATGTAAGCTTGTTTTGCCAGAGTCTCCGGGACGAACTTGTGACGGGGGACTTTCAACATCGCCTTGAGGACTGAGCCGTCCTCTATTCCGCGTGCGCGTATCTGCTGCTCAACCATTTCGCGGCGCTCCCTTTTGTATTCATCTTCCGCCTTTTTCGTGTCCTGCGTTTGCGCGTCGACCGAGTTTTCTAGATTTACGGAATTCGAGCAGGAGAAAAGCGTCAAGTAGATGCAAACGGAAAGCAGGATTAATAACTTATTCATAAAACTTCTTTATAAAACCGGAATTGAATTACTAGAATTATACGTTCAATTTATACATCACTCAACTTTATGACGGCGATTTAAAATGAAATAAAGAATAATACCGCTCAGCAGCAGTTAGAAACGTCGCTATCAATTCTGCCGGGTTTCGGCAAGCTCTTTGAGCTGGTACTCGTATTTTTCATTGTATTTTTCATTCATAAAATTTAAGAGATTATAAAGCAAAAAACACAATATCGCTCTGCAGTTATGTAATGATTTTATCAAAATCCGCATATATGAGTAAAAGTCAATTTTTTTGGATAATTTATTAAACACATAGAAACATAGAACACAGAGAAAAATTCTATATGTTCTATGTTTCTATGTGTTTAATTCCTCTTACAATTTCAGATTTCTCAATCGCAACGCGTTTAGAATAACCGAAACGGAACTGAAAGTCATCGCGGCGGAAGCAATCATCGGCGAGAGCAGAATGCCGAAAACCGGAAACAAAACTCCGGCGGCAATCGGCACGCCGACGAGGTTGTAAATAAAAGCAAAGAAAAGGTTTTGACGGATATTTTTCATCGTCGCCGCGCTTAATTTTTTCGCTTTTAAGATTCCGCGCAGATCGCCTTTGAGCAAAGTAATGTCCGCCGATTCGAGCGCAACGTCCGTTCCCGTTCCCATCGCGATTCCGACATTTGCCTGAGCGAGCGCGGGCGCGTCGTTCACGCCGTCGCCAGCCATCGCGACCGTTTTTCCGCTTTTCTGCAATTCTTTCACTTTTTCGGCTTTTTCATTCGGCAGAACTTCGGCAAAAACTTTGTCTATGTTTAATTTTTTTGCCACGAATTCGGCGGTTTTTCGATTGTCGCCGGTCATCATCACGACTTCGATATTTTGCCGGTGAAGCTCATCAATCGCCTCTTTTGCCGAAGATTTTATTTCGTCGGCAATGCCTATAAAACCGACGGATTTTTCATCAATCAAAACTTCGACCACCGTTTGACCTTGATCTCTGAGTTCGTCGGCGGTTTCGTTTTCGTTTTTCAAACTCTGAACTTTCACGGTTTTTCCGTCAATTTTTCCGACAATTCCTTTGCCCGTAATCGATTCAAAATCAAGGACTTTGGCGAGTTTTAAATTTCGCTCTTCCGCGCCTTTGATAATCGCTTCGGCGAGCGGATGTTCGCTTTGTTTTTCTAAACTTGCCGCAAGTCTCAAGATTTCATCCTCTGAAATCTCGGATTTGAAATTTGAAATTACCGTCTGCAATTTCGGTTTTCCTTCCGTTAAAGTTCCGGTTTTATCAACGACGATGACATTGATTTTTTCGAGAATTTCCAGAGCCTCGGCTTTTTTGACGAGAACGCCGTTTTTCGCGCCGTGTCCCGTGCCGACCATAATCGACATCGGCGTTGCTAACCCCAAAGCGCACGGGCAAGCAATAATTAAAACCGACACGGCGGCGACGATTGCATAAGTGAAACTGCCGAAAATCATCCAGACCGCGAAAGCGATAATTGCCACGACAATGACAGCCGGAACGAAATATGCCGAAACAGCGTCAGCGAGCCGCTGGATCGGGGCGCGTGAACGCTGCGCTTCGCCGACCATTTGGACGATTTGCGCTAAAAGCGTTTCGTTGCCGACCTTTTCGGCTTGCATCAGAAAACCGCTTTTCCCGTTGATTGTGCCGCCGATGACTTTTGAATTTTCCGACTTTTCGACCGGAATCGGTTCGCCCGTCACCATTGATTCGTCAACCGAAGATTTGCCTTCCAAAATAATACCGTCAACCGGAATTTTTTCGTTTGCTTTGACGCGAATTTTCGCGCCTTTTTGAATATCGGCGAGCGCGATTTCTTCTTCTGCGCCGTCATCAAAAACGACCGTCGCGGTTTTCGGCGCGAGTCCGAGAAGTTCTTTAATTGCCGAAGATGTCTGCAAGCGGGCGCGAAGTTCCAAAACCTGTCCGAGAAGAACTAGTGTGATAATCACCGCCGCCGCTTCAAAATAGACGGGAATCAAACCCGTATGCGTATCGCGCATTGCGGCGGGAAAAAAATCCGGGAAAAGAAGCGCGAAAACGCTGAAAAGATACGCCGCGCCCGTGCCGATGGCGATTAATGTGAACATATTCGGGCTGGCGTTTTTAATAGATTGAGCGCCGCGCACGAAAAAGGGAAATCCGCCCCAGAGGACGACCGGAGTTGCCAGAATAAATTGAATCCAAAGGCTGAAAAGCGACGCGCGACCGTGCGGCAGCGTCGGGAAAAGATTGTTAAAATCAACGAACATCTCCGCCATCGCCAGCGCGAAAACCGGCAAAGTCAGAATTGCGGAAATCCGGAATCTGCGTTTCATATCCAGATATTCGGGATCGGGTTTATCGTCGAGCGTGATGATTTTCGGTTCTAAAGCCATTCCGCATTTCGGGCAAGTTCCGGGACCGATTTGCACGATTTCCGGGTCCATCGGGCAAGTGTATTCCGCGCCTTCCGGTTCCGCGCTCATTGCTTGCGGCTTCGTTTCGGGATTTAAGAAAAATTCGGGATTTTGGCGGAATTTGATTTTGCAGCCGACCGCGCAGAAATAAAAGGTTTTGCCTTTGTATTCGAATTCGGCGGCGGCTGATTCGGGTTTGACCAGCATTTTGCAGACCGGATCGATTTCCGTTTCAAAATCTTTGTCCAACGGTTTTTTTCTGCCGAGTTGAACCATTGGCGGCGGCGGATTTTTTGAAGTGTTTTCCGCTAAATCGGGTTTCATTTCCGATTCGGGAATTTTCTCCGTATCCGTTTGAACCGTTTTTTGCTGCGGGATTTCATCGATGATTTGCTCTTGATAGGTTTCCAGACAATTTTGACTGCAAAAAAAGAAGACTTCGCCATCCTTTTCAAAATTTCCGGCGGCTGTTTCCGGCGCGACGCTCATTCCGCAGATCGGATCGGTGTATTGACTCATAATTCGTATTATACAACTTTAGAGTAACTCTCAAGTCAAGAGCCGGAATCGGTTCGGGAAATCGTTTCGATCAGATGACATACCGAATGACCGTTCGGCAAGCGGTCTTCCAACTTTTCCCATTCATCGAGAGCCGTTTCCATACGCTTCTGCATTTTTCGCAACTGTTTGATTTTCCGCCGCGTTTCGTCAATTCGTTTTTTGACAATATCGCGCACCAGCGGACACGGCGTATTTCCTTTGGCGGATTCGGCAAAAATATGCGCGATCTCGGAGAGCGTAAAACCCAAATCCTTCGCCGCATTGATAAAATGAATTCGCTCTTTATCGGTCTGAGAATAAATTTTATAACCGTTCGGTGAATGCGAATCGGGATTAAGCAAACCGATGCGCGTATAGTGGCGAATCGTGTGAACCGACGTATTTGTTTTTTCGGCTAAAATGCTGGCAATCATATAATTAAAAAAATGTTATAAAGTCGTAAAATCATTGACTTAAACTGTTTATAGAATTAAAATTCCCTACATCACCTGAATATCTAAAACATAACAAAAATTATATCTGAGATGTCGGGTAATTCCGAACTTCCTTTGAGGGAAAAAATGAAAAAACAAAAATCTTCTTCGGCGAAATTCTTTACAATTACGAGTTTTATCTTTGTGATTCTGCTTTCAGCTTCGGCAATCTTCGCGGCAGGCGGGGTTGACGCGGGCTTCAATCCGGGGCTTATCTACCAGCGTAATTCTCCGATGCATCAAGCCGCGACTGTCAAACAAATCATTGTTCAGCCCGATAATAAAATAATTGCTATCGGACGTTTTCGCGGGGTTGATAAATATGTCAGAGACGGCATTGTCCGTTTTAATGCGGACGGAACGGTTGATACCACATTCACTCCGCCGCTTTTTGCCGATACATTTCTTTTAAATTCCGAGGGCAATGTTAGAGCCGTAGAACTGCAATCGGACGGGAAAATTCTCGTCGGATTGGTGCAGGATTTAAATATTAACGGAGTTATAAGAAAAGGCATTGCCCGATTAAACCCGGACGGTTCATTAGATCCGACATTTGATTTTTCGGATGAACTTAACGTTACGGTTATGGATATTGAAGTATCTGCAGACAATAAAATTATATTTGCTTTTTCATATATTCTCGCGGGAAGTGGAGAAAGAAGAGACATTGCCAGACTTTTACCTGACGGGCAGACGGATCCGACATTTGATACTCAGAAAACATTTTCAAATTCTTACATAGGAAAAATAAAAATCCAGCCTGATGATAAAATTATTGTTTCGGACGGTGTCGGAGCAGTCGGGCAGCCAACTACAGTTCGTTTAACTCGTTTGAATGCAGACGGCTCGCTTGACGAATCGTTCAGTTCTTCGATATTTAGCAATCTGAGTAACAATGCCGCAATTAATTCCGTAGCAATACAGCCGGACGGTAAACTATTAGTCGGCGGCGACTTTGTAACTGTCAACGGTTTTGGGGTTCCGACCGATCTGGTTCGATTTAACGCGGACGGAACATACGATGCAAGTTTTAATTCAGGCAATTCAGGAGCCTCACCCGGTGTTTCCGACATAGAAATTTTGCCCGATGGAAGGATTTTGATCGGGGGAATTTCTTCATATAATAATGTCGCTAAGCAAAGACTCGGACTGCTTAATTCAGACGGCAGTTTAATCGAGAGTTTCAATTATACAGGCGGTCTGACGGCAGTTTTTGATCTGGATGTGCAAACCGACGGCAAAATCGTAGTCGGTTCGAGATGGGAATCGGGGAATAATGCTATTATTCGATTAAATGCGGACGCAACTCTCGATGAATCGTTTCAACCTGCCATCGGAGAGATTGGTCAAGGCAGAAAAGTCTTTGTTCAATCTGACGGTAAAATACTCGTCGGCGGAGGTTTTTCTTCTGTAAACGGTGCGAGACGTTTAAATATTGTCAGATTAAATCCTGATGGTTCAATAGATGAGGAATTTATGTCGCTGGGTTTAGTGGCATCTGTAATACTCGCTATTGATGTTCGTGCTGACGGCAAAATTGTCCTTGCAACACCAAACGGCGTTTCAATATTAAATTCGAACGGAACGCAAACAGCATCCTCAACTTCAGTCGCTTACAGCACGGATGTGAAATTTTTACCGGGCAGCGACAACATTCTTGCGGTTGGAAATCATTTCTTAAGAAAAGTTAATGCCAATACAGGACAGATTGATTTTTCATTCAATGTACCTACCAATGGTTTTATTAATAAAATCGCCTTGCAGCCTGATGGCAAAATTTTGGTTGCGGGAGATTTTACGATCATTAATGGTGTGGCTAAAACCAGAATAGCCAGATTAAATGCGGATGGAACACTTGACAATACATTCAATTCGCCGGGCGGTGCCAATTCGGCTATTTATGATATATTGCTGCAATCGGACGGAAAAATTCTGATCGGCGGTCAGTTTACGGGCGTAAATTTTGACACCAGCAGAAAATATTTGGCGCGGCTTAATTCGGACGGTTCACTCGATGCGGGTTTTTCACCCGAGGTAAATAATACGGTGACAAGTTTGAAAATTCAGCCGAACGGTAAAATTTTAATCGGCGGTGCAATGACTTTAGTCGGCGGCATAATGCGGAAAAGTATAGCGCGTTTAAACCAGAACGGTTCGATTGATCCGGGCTTTAATTTGCCTCTGGGAACTGACGGCAACATCTGGAGTATAGATTTGCAATCTGACAACAATATCATCATCGCCGGAGAATTCAAGTATGTTAATGGTTTGGAAAGACTCGGCGTTGCAAGGCTTTTCAATAGCGGCACCCGTACGCTTTTCGACTTTGACGGCGACAGCAGGACAGATCTTTCAATTTTCCGTCCGTCGGTCGGAGAATGGTGGTATCTAAGAAGTTCTGACGGCGGAAATCGCGCCTTTCAGTTCGGCGCGTCTTCAGACAAAATCGTTCCGGCTGATTTTACCGGCGACGGCAAAACCGATCTAGCTATTTGGCGACCAAGTTCAGGAGAATGGTTTGTTTTGCGTTCGGAAGACAATTCATTCTATTCATTCCCGTTCGGTGCGAGCGGCGATATTCCGCTGGCGGCTGATTTTGACGGCGACGGATTTGATAATCCAGCCGTTTTTCGTCCTTCAACGGCGACCTGGTATATCCTGAACTCCGACGGCGGCGCGACCATCACGACCTTCGGTGCAAGCGGCGATATTCCGGCAATCGCCGATTATGACGGCGACGGCAAAGCTGACATTGCGATTTATCGCCCGTCAAGCGGCGAATGGTGGATTAATCGTTCAGAGTCGCAAACGACGGTTGTTTATAATTTCGGCACTTCGACCGACAAAGCGGTTCCGGCGGATT
>CAYUGW010000168.1:0-8020 GCA_964444245.1 uncultured Blastocatellaceae bacterium
CTTCCTTGTCGGCTTCCGAGTGAACGGCAACGGTTTTAATTCCCATTTCGCGGCACGTCCAGATGATACGGCAGGCAATTTCCCCGCGGTTGGCAATTAAAATTTTACGAAATTCGCGTTTTTTCATACGAAAAAAGACCTTTGATCTTTGATCTTTGACCTTTAGTTTGTGAAATATTAAAGGTCAAAGATCAAAGATCAAAGGTCATTGGTTTGTTATTTTTTAATCCCGAAAAGCGGCTGCCCGTATTCGACCGGCTGCCCGTTTTCGACGTAAATTTTGACGACTTCACCGGAAATTTCCGCCTGAATTTCATTCATCAATTTCATCGCTTCGACAATACAAACCACCGAATCTTCCGAAACATTGCTGCCTTCTTTGACATACGGGTCTTTGTCCGGCGCGGGTGAACGATAGAAAGTTCCGACAATCGGCGACGTTATTTGATGCAGATCCGCATCAGTAGTTTTTATTTCAGATACGCTTTCATCTGTGGTTTCAGCAACTTGCAATGTCGGCGCAGAAACTTGCGGAACATTTTGATACTGCGGTGTCTGAAAGAATTGCGGCGCAGGATTCTTGCTCAGACGAACTCTGATGTTTTCGTTCTCGAACTCGAAATCGGTAAATCCGTGTTCGGCGACAAGCTCGGCAAGTTCCTGCAATTCCTTCATATTCAAGGAAGGTTTTGCCGTTTTGCTCGTGCTTTTTGTTGCGGTCTTCTTTTTACCCGTTTGTTCTTTATTGTCTTCCGCTTTAGCTGAACCTGCGTTTTCACTCATTTCGAAATTGCTCCTCTTAATCGGTCTTAACTTTTTGCCGCTAATTCCAAGGGGTTGTCAACTAATTCTATCACAGCCATTTCAGCATTATCGCCGCTGCGTCTTCCCAGACGGATAATTCGTGTATAACCGCCGTTGCGGTCTTTATAACGCGTTCCGAGTTCGTCGAAAAGTCTCTGGACGGCTTTGACACCTGCTGTTCTTTCGATCGGTTCTTTCGGTGTGCCTTTGGCTCCGCGAAAACGGCTCTGTTCTTTTTTGAAATTATGATTTCCGGCGTGGAAATATTTCGCTGCCTGGCGGCGCAGATGAACTTTCTTCATCGCCGCATCTTCACCTGTGACATTTTCGGCTTTTTTTGCCAATGTAATGACTTTTTCGACAAACGGGCGAAGCTCTTTCGCCTTTTGAACGGTCGTTACAATATGTTCTTTTTCGGCATTAATCAGAGAAGTTGCCATATTTCGCAACATCGAAACGCGATGCTCCGTTGTTCTGCCTAATTTACGATGTGCTTTTAAGTGTCGCATAATTTTATAAGTTCCAAGTTCCAAGTTCCAAGTTCCAAGTTGTTATTTTCAAACTTGAAACTCTACACTTAAAATTTAATGTTCTAAGACAAGAAAAAAGTTTATAGTTTGTCGAATTTATTAGAAACCGCTCAAACCAAATGTTTTCAGGTGTTAAAGTTTTACCTTTTACCTTTTACCTTTTTATAAATCTCTTCCGCCCGAACCCGGAATCGGATTGCCCTGCTCGTCAAAATCCATTCCGAAATCCAAACCCATTCCGTGCAAGAGGTCTTTGATTTCCGTTAAGGATTTTTTACCGAAATTTTTGGTATTGAGCATATCTTTTTCGCTGCGGCGAATCAGATCGCGAATCGAACGAATGTCCGCATTTTTCAAACAGTTGTATGAACGAACCGAAAGTTCGAGTTCATCAACCGAACGATCAAGCAGATCGTTGCGAAGAAGCGGCGGACGCGCAATGTCTTCGAATTTATAATCTTCTTCCTCTTCTTCAAAATTGATGAAGATGGACATATGATCTTTGACGAGTTTTGCCGCCAAACCGATTGAATCTTCGGGTTTGACCGAACCGTCCGTCCAAACTTCGATCGTTAATTTATCAAACTCGGTATTTGAACCCTGACGGGTTTTTTCAACGCCGTAATTAACTTTTTTGATCGGTGTGTGAACCGAATCAATCGGAATATAGCCGACCGAAAGATCTTCATCATTATTAAATTCGGCGGAAACATAGCCACGACCTTTTTGCAGACGCATCTCGATATTCAGTTCGCCGCTCGTGCTGATCGTCGCGATATGAACTTCTTCATCCAGAATTTCAACTTCACCGTCGTGTTCGATATCCGCACTGGTTACTTCGCCCGCACCGCTTTTGCTGATGGTCAGAGTTTTCGGACCTTCGCTGTGCAGTGTGAACGGAATTTGCTTGAGATTTAAAATAACGTCGGTCGCATCTTCAACCACACCTTTGATGGATGAAAATTCGTGTTCAACTCCTTCGATTTTTACCGCCGTAACAGCCGCACCTTCAATTGATGAAAGAAGTGCGCGACGAAGTGAGTTGCCGATTGTCGTACCGAAACCGCGTTCAAAAGGCTGGGCGTAAAACTTACCGTATTTTTCGGTTAAAGTTTCCGATTCAACCTGCAGGCGGCTGGGCATTTGGAAATCTGTCCAATTATTGCTTTGTGTCATATCTGTCTTTTATAAAAACTCTGTTTAAAACAAAGGACAACCGGAAGGCAAAGACACTTGAATAATCAAGCGGTTTTGCCTGCCGGAACTAAAAAAACTACTTACTGTAAAGCTCGACGATTAACTGTTCGTTAATATTTGCATCAATGTCTGCGCGTGTCGGAAGAGCGGTAATATTTACAGTCATATCGCCCGCCGAAGATGTCGTCGAAATCCAAGCCGGGCGACCGCGCCCGCCGGATGTCTGCCACGCGCCTTCAACGTGCGGATTTGAATGACTCTTGCCCTTGATGCTGACCACGTCGCCGACTTTCACCTGAAACGACGGAATATCGACTTTGCGTCCGTTGACCTCGACGTGTCCGTGATTAACAAGCTGCCGCGCCTGACGGCGGGAAGTCGAAAATCCGGCACGATAAACCGTGTTATCGAGACGACGCTCGAGCATAAAGAGCAGATTTTCGCCCGTGATGCCTTTTTGACGCGATGCTTTTTCGAAATAATTGCGGAATTGTTTTTCAAGCACGAAGTAAATACGCTTGACCTTTTGTTTTTCCCGAAGCTGCAAACCGTAACCGGCTAATGCTTTACGTCTTCTGTTCGCGCCGTGTTGTCCCGGCGGATTCGTTCCGCGTTTTTCAATCGCGCAAGACGGTTTAAAACACCGATCACCCTTTAAAAATAATTTTCCACCTTCGCGGCGGCACAGGCGGCACACCGCATCTCTATATCTAGCCATAATTTTTTTTGCTTCAGGCAAAAATGATTTTGGATTTTAGATTTTGGATTTTGGATTTTTTTATAAATCCTCAGCTCACAAAAATTAAATCGGCATTTCATTCTTGCCGGAAAAGTTTACGGGAAATAATTTCCCCTTCTTCCTTTTGATAGTTATTTTATTTGTAAAAATCTCTGATTTGCGAAATCCGAAATCCAAAATCGCAAATCCAAAATCGTTAGACTCTTCGGCGTTTCGGCGGTCGGCAGCCGTTGTGCGGAACAGGCGTTGTATCTCTGATCGAGGTTACGCGAATTCCCGCATTATTGATCGCCCGAATTGCCGATTCACGTCCGCCGCCCGGACCTTTGACGCGTACTTCGACTTCGCGCATACCGACATCCTGCGCCTTGCGAGCGACTTCACTTGCCGCCTGCTGCGCTGCAAACGGAGTTCCCTTGCGCGAACCGCGAAAACCGCGTGCGCCGGAAGACGATTGCGCCACCAGATTGCCCTGCGTATCGGTAATCGAAATCAAAGTGTTATTAAACGATGCCGCAATATGCACGATTCCTACCGGAATGTGTTTTTTCTCTTTTTTACGAAAAGTCTTTTTCTTACCTGCTGTTTTTGCTTTAGCCATAAAATTAATTTCAGATTCCAGACTTCAAATTCCAGATTCTAAATTCCAAACTTAATTTGAAATTTGAAATTTGAAATTTGAAATTTCATTATTTCTTACCCGGTGCTTTTTTCTTAGCAACCGCGGCTTTACGCGGACCTTTCCGGGTGCGGGCGTTGGTGCTGGTTCTCTGACCGCGCACCGGCAGACCGCGACGATGACGCAGACCGCGATAACAACCGATGTCCATCAGACGCTTGATGTCCATCTGTACGCGCTTTCGCAAATCACCTTCGATATCGCCTTGAGTATCTAAAATCAAACGGATTTTAGATAATTCTTCTTCGCTTAAATCCTTGATCTTTGTATCGATACTGATATCAGCTTCTTCTAAAATCGCGGTTGCGCGCGGCTTGCCGACACCGTAAATGTAGGTCAAACCGATCTGCGATCTTTTATTCGGTGGTAAATCAACACCTGCTATACGAGCCATAATTTCTCCTGATTCGGGATTTGGGATTTGGGATTTGGGATTTACTTAATAATAGTGCAAATCCCAAATCCGAAGTCCCAAATCCGAAATATAACTACCCTTGACGTTGTTTATGCTTCGGATTTTCACAAATCACGCGGACAACGCCTTTACGATGAATAACTTTGCATTTATCGCACATCTTTTTTACAGAAGGACGAACTTTCATAACTTTTCCCTCAAACTCTTATTTATAGCGATATGTAATCCGCCCGCGGCTTAAATCGTATGGCGAAAGTTCCACTAAAACCCGGTCGCCGGGCAGGATGCGAATAAAATTTTTCCGCATTTTGCCGGAGATATGCGCCAAAACCTGATGCTGGTTGTTTTCCAGTTCAACCTTGAACATCGCATTCGGCAGAGTCTCCAAAACCGTCGCTGTCACTTCTATCGCTTCTTCTTTTGACATAAAATATCAAGCCCAATTTCCAACTTGTTGGACAAACCGTAAATGTTAGCTTTTTTTCCGTGATAAATCAAGTTAAGCCGAGGCACTTTCGATTTTCGACTCTTTTAATTTCGCCTTTTGCTCTTTTGTTAAAGTCAAAATTTCAGGACCTTCCGCCGTAATTGCAACCGTATGCTCGGCGTGTGCGCTCGCCTTTCCGTCTTTGGTAACGACCGTCCATTTGTCGTCCAGAGTTTTTGTTTCGTGCGTTCCGAGATTAAGCATCGGCTCGATTGCAAAAACAAAACCGGCACGAATTTTTTCTTTTGTTCCGCGTCTTCCGTAATTCGGAATTTGCGGCGCTTCGTGCATATTGCGCCCGATTCCGTGTCCGGTATAATCGCGCACGATTCCGTAACCGAATTTTTCGGCGTGTTCCTGAATCGCCGCACCGAGATCGCCGACGCGATTATTCGGGTAACATTCCTGAATCGCCAAATCCAGACATTCTTCCGTAACGCGAATCAGTTGTTTCAGTTCGTCCGTGATCTCACCGACCGGAATCGTCGTTGCCGTATCGCCGACAAAACCGTTGTAAGTTGCCGCCATATCAATCGAAAGAATATCACCTTCCTTCAAAGGAATATCGCTCGAAAAACCGTGAACGATTTGATCGTTGACCGAAGCGCAGATTGCATACGGGAACGGCACCATTCCGTGCGGCTTGTAGCCGATAAATGTCGGAATCGCGCCCCGTTCGCGCATCATTTTTTCGGCAACGGCATTGAGTTCGAGCGTCGTAATTCCGGGAGCGACCATTGATCGCAGAGTTTCACGCACTTCGGCGATCAACTCCCCGACTTCGCGCATCCGGTCTAAATCTTTTCTCGATTTGGCAATAATCATTTTCTTTCCCAATAAAATCTGGCTGTATTTCCTGACGAAATTTCCGATTTCCGAATCTTTCAGCATTTCCCCTTTGTTAAATTTGATAAGCTAAAGGATCAAATCAAACTTTCTATCTTTTTGTAAATATCTTCCAGGCTTCCTTCGCCTTCGACTTTTTCAAGCCGTCCGGAGTTTTTGTAATACTCGATCAAAGGCTTGGTTTTTTCTTCATACATTACCAGGCGCGTCGAAACGCTTTCTTCATTGTCATCGGCACGATGATTTAACTTTGCTTCCGGGTGAAAATCACAGACATTGTCAATTTTCGGCGGTTTGGAATAGATATTGTAAATCTCGCCGCAAACCGGACACGAACGCCTTCCGGTCAGGCGTTTCAATAATTCTTCCTTCGGAACATCAACCTCGATTGCCTGAATCGTTTTGCCTTGTTCTTCGGCTAATTCTTCAAGCTGTTCGGCTTGAACGGCGGTGCGCGGATAACCGTCAAGAATATACGCACCGTTTTCTCTCGAAGTCCGATCCCGAACGATTTTGTAGGTCAATTCATCGGAAATCAGCTTTCCTTCCGCCATTATTGCCTGAACTTCTTTTGCCAGCGGCGTATCCGCATTTTTCATTTCGCGGAACATATCGCCCGTCGAGATTTGCGGAATGTTGCACCGTTCTTGCAAAAGTCGTGCTTGTGTTCCTTTTCCCGCGCCCGGCGCACCGATCAGCACAATTATTTTGTCCATAAACTTTTGTGGAGAAAAAGAAAAGGAGAAATGAAGTTTAAGGAGATTGTTAAATAATAAAAATTCTCCTTTTCTCCCGATCTCCCCTTCTCCTCTTCTTAATTTCTTCTGCCGCGCAATCTCGAACCCGCACCGAGAAAACCTTCGTAATTTCTCATCACGAGTTGGGCTTCGATCTGCGAAACCGTATCCATCGCAACGCCGACAATAATCAAAAGCGACGCTCCGCCGAAAAAGAACTGATAGCCTAAGCCGACCGGAATCCAGCCAAGACCCGGCGTGGCAGTAAAAAAGTTATCTAAAGGAGTTCCGATAAACGGAAGCCGGGCGACTCTGAAACCGCTCAAAAGAATCTGCGGTAAGAAGCAAATAAACGCCAGATAGATTGCTCCGACAGTTGTCAGGCGCGTCATAATCGAATTTAAATAATCCGCCGTTTGTGCGCCGGGACGAATTCCCGGAATAAATCCGCCGTGTTTTCGCAAATTATCCGCGACATCATCCGTATTAAAAACAATCGTGATATAAAAAAATGTGAATAACACGATAAGCGAACCAAAGACCAGCTCATAATATGGATCACCACCGTGAAACTGTTGGAAAAATCCGTAGATTTGCGCCCACGTCGAATTCGGATTATTCGGATCGGGCGGCATTGCCGTTAAAATTGTCTGCGGCATTGCCAAAACCGACGAAGCGAAAATAACCGGAATAACGCCGCCCATATTGATTTTCAGCGGCAGACTTGTTTCCTGTCCTTTGAAGGTTTGATTTCCGACGCGCCGACTGGCGTAACTTATCGCAATATTTCGTCGCGCCGATTCGACATAAACAATCAAGGCAATCAGCGCAATTATTATAGCTACAAGGAAAATAACTCCGAGCGTCTGAATCGGATCGCTGCCCTGAATTCTTCCATAGACCTGTGTTACTGCGTCCGGCAAACCGATGACGATACCGGCGAAAATCAGTAGCGAAATACCGTTTCCGACTCCGCGTTCGGTAATTTGCTCACCGAGCCACATCACGAAAATCGTGCCGGTCGTGAGCGTTACAACGATCATAATCGAAGCCCACCACGAACTGTCTATGACCTGATTTCGTTGCAGCCACGTGGCGACGAAAAACGATTGCACCGAGCAAAGCGCCACGGTCAGATAGCGCGTCCACTGATTGAGTTTTTGCCGTCCGACTTCGCCTTCTTCCTGAATTTTCTTGACTTGCGGCGAGAGAACCGGCATCAATTGCATAATAATCGAAGCCGTAATGTATGGCATTACGCCGAGCGCGAGAACGGAAATCGTGCGGAAATTTCCGCCCGAAAATAAATCGAGAACGCCGAGCAGCGTTCCGGCAACTTCGCCCCAAACTTGTTCAAGTCGCGCCGTATTAATTCCGGGCGCGGTAACGTGCGCTCCCAAACGATATATTGCCAGAAGTCCGAGCGTGAAGAGAATACGTTTTCTCAACTCGGGAACTCTGAACATATTTTGAACGGCACTTAAAAACTTATCCATACTTCTCCTCTGAAGGTTACTCTAAAATTTAATTTAGCTGTTGCCTTTGTCTTTCGCTTTAACGCCTTTTTCCAGAACTTTACCGGCTTT
>CAYUGW010000169.1:0-8009 GCA_964444245.1 uncultured Blastocatellaceae bacterium
ATTTTTGACCTTCGGTCAATCCCAAACTTCTTTTTTTGACGATCTTGATATAATCATCGGCAAAACCGATCAAACCGAAAGCCAAAGTTGCGCCCAGAGCGAGCCATAAATATATGCTGTCAATCCGCGCCCAGAGAATCGTCGAAAGAAAAACCGAACCTAAGATCAAAACCCCGCCCATCGTCGGCGTTCCTTTTTTCGCCTGATGTTCGGCAGAGAGTTCTTCGCGGATTTCCTGCCCGATCTTCAATTCCTGCAGCTTTTTGATGACTTTTCCGCCGAGCAAAAGAGAAATAACAAGTGCCGTAATCGTCGCCCAAGCCGTGCGAAACGTAACATACTGAAAAACATTCAAGCCTTTATAAAAATACGATTCGCTGCCCGCACCGTATTGCCTGAAAATTATTTGATATAAAAAGTAATAAAGCATCCTTTAGATTTTGGATTTTGGATTTTGGATTTTCCGTCATCCGCCGCCAGCTGTTCAGTTCTCCGATTTGTAATTTTCCAACAACTTCTCAATCACTTTTTCCGTCTTTACGCCGCGCGAACCCTTAATTAAAACCAGATCGCCCGGTTTGATTTCGCCTGCCAAAAATTGACCTGCCTCGTCCGAATTTTCAAAAAACATTGTTTCGCGCAAACCGTTTTCCTTCGCGCCTTCCGTCATTTCCCGCGCCAGACCGCGCACGCCGATTAAAAAATCTATTCCGCTCGCCGCCAAATCTCTGCCGGTTTCGCGGTGAATTTCCCTTTCGCTTTTCCCGAGTTCGAGCATTTCTCCGGCAACGACGATTTTTCTGCCTGAATTTTTTCCGCTGCCGTCAACCAGAGTTTTGACCATCGAAAAAAGTGCCGCCGGATTTGAATTATACGAATCGTTAATGACCGTAAAACCTTCCTTAAAATGCAAAACTTCGCCGCGCTGCGCGGGCGGTTGGATATTTCCCAAAGCTTCGGCAATTTCCCGCGCTTTCATTCCGAAACTAAAACCGACCGCCGCAGCCGCTAAAGCGTTCAAAACATTATGCCGACCGGAAAGCTGCATCAAAACCTTCGCTTCATCGCCCGAAACGTGCAAAGTAAAACGCGTTTCGCCGAACCGCTCCATTTCCAGCTCGCTTGCCATAATATCGGCTTTATTTTCAATGCCGTAAGTTACGACGTTTCCTTTACTCAGCCCGCGCATCGCCAGAATTCTCTCGTCATCGGCATTCAAAACGGCGGTTCCGCCCGGTTTCATTCCTTCGACGAGTTCGGCTTTCGCCCTGGCAATATTTTCAATCGAACCGAGATGCTCCAGATGAACCGGCAAAATATTTAATCCGACGGCGACATCCGGCGGCGTAATTTCGCACAGACGCGCAATTTCCCGCAAAGGAGTTGACATTCCCATTTCCAAAACCGCGACATCGAAATCATTGTATTTCGCCAGATTTAAAACCGTTAAGGGATGCCCCAAACCGTTGTTGTAATTCTTGATATTCCGCAAAACATTTTTGCCGCTTGCTTCCAGAACAAACGCCGTCATTTCCTTGGCGGTCGTTTTTCCCGCGCTGCCCGTGATGGCGACGACGGGTTTGTTCCATTCTTTGTAAACACCGTGCGCGAGGTTTTGCAGAGCCTTGATCGAATCTTCGACAAAAATCAGGCGGTCTTCAAATTGTTCGAGCGCGGCGCGATGTTCTTCAAAACGGTCGCGGCGTACGACCGCCGCCGCCGCGCCTTTTTCAAACGCCGCCGCGACATATTTGGTCGAATCTTCAAAATCGCCGTTAAAACCGTTGTTTTTATACTCGGGCTGCGAGAGCGCGAAAAACACTTTGCCCGCTGCTGCCTCGCGCGAGTCGATCACAAAGGATTCGACTTCCGTTTCAAGCAGAGCGGGATTAAGTTTTAACGCTTCAGCGTTCATATATTTAATGGCGTTTTCCAGCTTCAAGTTTCGCGCTTCGACCTCTCAAACGGCGATTTCTTTTTTTCATCGCTCTTCGGTTTTTCTTTTACTGCCGCCGCCGGTTTCTTTTTCGGCGGATTTTTCTTTTCATCCGGCGGTTTTTCCTGTTTTATTTTTTCGCTTCTTTTTTTATCCGCATTTTTCGGCTTTTCATTTTCCGCAACATTTTCGCTCTTTTCCGTTTCTTCTTCGATCTGCTCCTGAACGGCGGTTTCGGTTTCAAAAGCATCGCCGTCACTGGTGTCGGCAGTATTTTCCGCCGTTAAAACTTCGGGCGTAAATTTTTCGTCCGGAATAATATTCAATTCCGGCAAAACCTGTTCGGCGATTTCCCGAAAAACCGGTGCGGCAACCTGTCCGCCGTCGCGTGCGCCGCCGCGCGGTTCATCAATCACGACCGAAATGACCAGCGAAGGATTTTCAACCGGCGCGAAACCGACAAACGAAGAGATATATTTCGCCGGATTATAACGCTTGATATTCGCGTCGTATTTCCAGGCTGTTCCGGTTTTTCCGGCGGAGCTGTAGCCGTTCAGCTGCGCCCGTTTCGCCGTTCCTTTGGTAACGACCAATCTCAGCATTTCGCGTAAGTTTCGGGCGGTTTCCGCATTCAAAACCGGAGTTTTCTGCGGCTCGGCTCGTGACACGACTTCACCGTCCGCCTTGCGGATTTCCTTGATAATATGCGGCTGAATTCTTACGCCGTCATTGGCAATCGCGCCGTAAGCCGCCGCCGTCTGCAGAGCGGTCGTGCTGATTTCATATCCGATTGACATCGAAGCCAGCGAATCGCCGAACCAATTTTCCGGCGCACGCAAAACTCCTTTTGCCTCAGCAGGCAGTTCGATGCCGGTCGCTTCGCCAAAGCCAAACTTACGAGAATAATCATAAAATTTGTCTTTGCCAAGTCCGAGCGCGGTTTTTATCGCCGCATAATTACTCGAAATTGCCAGAGCCTCGCTGTAATTCATTATTTTCGCCGCGTGCGGATCGTTAAAACGTCTTTTTCCGACTTGAATAAAACCTTTTCTGCCGTCAATTTCGCCGCTCGGTGTTATCAATTTTTCTTCCAAAGCCCCGCCGTAAGCAATCGCTTTGAAAACCGAACCCGGCGAATAGACATCCTGCACCGCCTTGTTTTTTCGAACTTCCGGCTCGACTTCGTTAAACGAATTCGGATCGAACGTCGGATAATTTGCCATCGCCAGAATCTCGCCGGTTTTCGGATCGAGAACGACCGCCATTCCCGATTTGGCGTTAGCGGCTTTGACACCTTTTTCCAGAGCCTGTTCGGTTTTGTATTGAATCGAATTGCTGATCGTCAAAACGATATTTTTCGGCTCTTCGCGCGTTGCATCCGAAGAATCATAAACCCTGCCCAGACGGTCGCGTTCCTGCCACGTTTTGACGATTTCGCCTTTTAGGATTTCTTCTTTCGACAATTCGATTCCGGCTTGCCCGATGTCATCGGAATTGCTGAAACCGACAATATGTGCGGCTAAACTCTTATACGGGTAACTGCGTTTTTGCTCTTCTTTCCAATAAAGACCGGCGATGCGCGGTAAGTTGTATTTTTTCAGCTCTTTATCTTCTAATTTCTCGTTGATTTCCAGAACCTTTTCTTCATCGATTTTGCGCTCGATCCAGACGAATCTTCTGTTTTTTTCCTTTCCGTCGGACAGAATCAACTGAATATCTTTTTTCGGTATGCTCAAAACTCCGGCAAGTTTTTCGGCAGTTCCCGCCACATCTTCGATCTCCGAAGGATCGGCATAGAGCGATTTGACCTTGACGCTCATTGCCAGAGCGCGTTCCGAACGGTCGAAGATCGTGCCGCGCAAAACATGACTTCTTAAAAGATCGCGCCGCTGACTTTGCGCTTTTTCGCGAAGCCATTCGTTTTGATTGACTTGCAGATGAACGAGCCGTACGCTGATGCCGCCGATCCACATAATAAAAATCGCCACGATCAACATATATCGCGTAAAAATCGTCTGCATCGGATTTTTAGCGGCGTTTCTCTTTCTTGTTTTCGGGCTTTTCGGCATCTTGTTTTATTATGATTTTTTCCGGCAAATTCTTACGTAAATTCAAGTTGTTTTTTACTTTTTACCTTTTACTTTTTTTGTTTCCTTATCTTTTTCGGTTTTATTCAAATTAATTTTCGGAGTTTTTGGTTCGCTCGATTTTTCCTTCTTTTTTTCATTTACTTTTTCTTTCTTTTTTTCAACCGTTTTTTCGCTCGATTTATTCGATTTATTGGCGTTTGCCTTTTCATCCGAAACAGTTTCCGCGCGAAATGCCTGAATATTGCTCGCCTTTTTTTCGGTAAAGCCTAATTCTTTAGCGGATTTTTTAATTTCCGCCGGAGACAGCGCGACTTCTCTAGCTAATTTGATCCGGACTTGTTCGGATTTTAATTCTTCGACTTCTTTTTTCAATTTGGAATTTTTAATGCCGTAATTGATCGAAGCGAAATGCTGACGCGCCGCGCCGAAAAACCCGACTACCAGCATCAACCCGCAAAAAGAGCAAAGCAAGATATATTTCCACGAAACAGGTTCGCGCTCGCGCCGGACTTTCGGTTTTCTGTTTTGAGTTGTGGTGATTTTTCTACCTTTCATAAATTTTCTCCAAAAAAATTCGTGTAGATAACGGGAAAGTCAAATTATTTTCAAACAGGCACGGAGTTTTGCACTTCGGGAACGGGGGTTTCCCTCTATTTCTTCGTCGCCCGGTGTAATCGGTTTTCGGGTTAAAATTTCAATTTTCTTTTCTGCGCCGCACACGCAAACAGGCAATTTCGGCGGACAGAAACATCTTCCGGCTAATTTTTGAAAAGTCTGCTTAACAATTCTGTCCTCCAAAGAATGAAAGGTTATCAAACAAAATCTGCCGCCGGTTTTCAAAACATCGATCGAATCTCTGATAAATTGTTCCAAAATTTCAAGTTCGCCGTTGACCGCGATTCTGAGAGCCTGAAAAGTTTTGGTCGCCGGATGAATTTTGTCATGTTTTCCGCGCTTGACCGATCTTTCGACCAGAGCGGCAAGTTCCTTCGTCGTTTTGACAGGCTCGCCGCCGTTTCGTTTTTCAACGATTCTTCGCGCAATGCGGCGGGAAAATCTTTCTTCGCCGTATTCATAAATAATTCGCGCAATTTCAAATTCCGAGAGTCTTTCCAGTAATTCGGCGGCGGTTTCCGCGTCGGAATCCCCTGCGTCCATACGCATATCGAGCGGCGCGTCGAAACGAAAACTGAAGCCGCGCGTTTCCGAATCGAACTGCAGAGACGAAACACCCAAATCCGCTAAAATGCCGTCAACGCGTTCGATTTCCGTCTCTTTCAAAACTTCTTTGATCTCGGAAAAATTCGCGTGCTGAATTTTAATTCGTTCGCCGAATTTTTCGAGTCTCTGCCGCGCAAATTCAATCGCTTCGAGGTCTTGATCAATTCCGATAACTCTTGTATGTTCGGAAACGAGTAAAATTTCTTCCGTATGTCCGCCTAAACCGAGCGTTGCATCAACAAAAATTCCGCCGTTTTGCGACTCGAGTAAACTAAGAGTTTCGGCAAGCAAAACTGATTTATGTAGATTTTCGATTTTGTTGGCTGACATCATTTCAAAGAGCAAAAATCGTCCAATAAACGCGATGTTTTCAAGACACAATTACGGCTTCGGAATTTAACCTTAAAACCCGTGAAATAAAATTTATGTTTTTGTAATTTTCTTTAAGAATTTTTGCGAAAATGCCTTTATTTTATGACCGTCATTTATCGTAAAATCGCATTTTTTCATTTCCGCCTAAAGTCCGTCAGAAATTTTGTTTTGGGGAAAGTGCTTAAAATCCTCCAAAATCTTAAACACTAGCTTTGTGGAACTTCTTTTGCCTAAATTTACGTTTTAGGCTGTGTTAAATTAACTATCAGCAGTTTACGATTCTTTTTCGGCATCTGTCAAGGTTTATTTTAGATTTTTTTACTTAATCAGGTGTTTAAAATAAAAAAGCACTTTTTTGATAAAAAATTTATCAAAAAATGCAACTATTTCGGCTCTTCGGTTATAAAAATTTTACGTTAAAGTTTATACTTTTTTATTTACCTGATTCGTTCGTCGTCAAATGGCAGATAAGATGACTTTTTTTGGAGAGAAAACCAAGTTTTTCAATCATACAATAAAAATGTTATTTTTTCACATCATCCGACAATTTTTTTTAATTTTTTTCATTTATGGAATTTAATCTTCTGCAACTTCTGGTTTTCGGCACGATTGCCGGTTTGGCAAATGTGCTCGGAGGCTTGATTCTCTTTCCGCCCGGAATTCAAAAAAACTACAAGAAATTGCTCAAATATATCCTGGCTCTCGGCGCGGGATTTATGCTGGCGGTAACATTTATCGAGATTCTGCCGAAAGTCGCCGAGCTTTGGATAAAAGACGGGCAATCGGTGAGTGAATCATTGGTCGTGCCGATGATCTTGCTGCTCACGGGTTATATGCTGACCCAGTTTTTCGAACATACGATTGCGCCGCATTTTCATCTCGGCGAAGAAGTTCATTCCGACCATCTGATCTCGGTTTCTTCGGCTTACACGGCAATCGGCGGTCTTTTGATTCATACATTTTTCGACGGCGTTTCGATTGCCGCCGCCGCTCAGGTTGACAAACGCGTCGGAATTCTGGTTTTTATCGCCATTTTTCTGCATAAATTCCCCGAAGGTTTTACGATTGCTTCGATGATTCTCGCCGCCGGAAAAGGTTTTAAGGAAGTGATGTTTGCGACATCGCTCGTCGGTTTAACGACGCTTCTCGGCGTTTTGATTTTTTATTTTATCGGCGCAAGTGTCGGTTTTACAGTCGCTTACGCCCTTCCTCTGGCAAGCGGCGTAACACTCTACGTGGCGGCAAGCGATCTGATTCCGGAAGTAAATCATCACGGCGGAAAACGCCCGCTCGTTTCAATGTGCGTTTTTGCCGGAGTCGCGCTTTTTTTCCTTTTACATTTTCTGCTTCATTCTCTTTTATAAAACGTCAACTTTTGCCCAAATGAACATTACCGGTTGTTTTATCGTATTTTACAACAGAGGTTTGAAAACATATTCTATTAGGTAAATGAAAAGAAGTTTCTCAGTTGTACAATTCGGCACGTTCCTTTTTATTTTGCTGTTCGGTTTGTTAATTCAGACCGCTTATTCGCAAGGATTAAACACCGAATCCCCTTTGCCTCCGCCGACCGGATTTGTCAATGATTACGCCGGAGTTATCGATGCAGCCACCAAACAAAAACTCGAAAATCAAATAAAAGAGTTCAAAGAAAAAACGAATCCGCCGGTCGAGTTGGCGGTGGCGGTTGTCAAAACAACCGAAGGTCGCGATATTTTCGATTATTCGCTGGCAGTGGCGCGCGGCTGGAAAATCGGCTCGAAAAATCAGGATAATCCGAGCGCTTTGCTTTTTGTAGCAATTGACGACCGCAAATATTTTACGCAGATCAGCCGTGATCTCGAAGACGAACTGCCGGACGGTTTAGCCGGAAGCCTGCAAAGACAATTTCTCGTTCCCGAATTTAAGAAAGGCAATTACAGCAAAGGAATTTCCGACACGATTGATGCGTATATCCGCACTATCGAAGCCAAACAAAGCGGAGAGCCTGTTCCCTATAAAACGCCCCCGAGAGGAGATATTGTTGACAGAGCAATTGATAGAACGCCGAATTGGCTGTGCCGCGGGCTTTGTCTGATTGCGATAATACTATTTTTTATTTCCATCTTTTCCGGCGGCGGAAAAGGCGGACGCGGCGGACGCGGCGGCGGCGGTTCGGGCGGCGATATTGCCAGCGGTCTGCTCTGGGCAATTCTGGCAGGCGCGGCAAGCAGCGGCGGAAGTTCTTCGAGCGGCTGGGGCGGAAGTTCTTCGGGCGGCTGGAGCAGCGGCGGTTCGAGCGGCGGCGGTTGGGGCGGTTTCGGCGGCGGCGGCGATTTCGGCGGCGGCGGCGCGGGCGGAGATTGGTAATTGATTTCAGATTCCAAATTTCAAATTCCAGATTGATCTTA
>CAYUGW010000170.1:0-7953 GCA_964444245.1 uncultured Blastocatellaceae bacterium
AAAAAACATAACCTCAATGCCTTATTTTAAACGGTTATTATGTCCGAGATCGAATCTAATTCCGCAAACTCTCTTAACTGGACTCTTCAAACCGATAGATTAGTAAAAATCCTCAACAGTGAACGCTCCGGAATCGAACGGATCGTTTTGCTTGAACTGTTGTCATGCAGATGTTCCCGTTTCAAACACGCACAATACACGAAGCACCGCGGCTTTTTGACCAATTCTCGAGTTTACTTCAGCTATTTTTGCTAGTTTTGGAAGACTCAAAAAATAAAAAAGTCCTGTGTTTATAGCTAAATAGCTATAAACACAGGACTTTTTAAAATGTTAAATGAATGCCCTCGGGAGGATTCGAACCTCCAACCAACAGATTATGCTTACCAGCTACGCTTTTCAACGCCTCTTTCGAGTTTGTGGTCCGGACTTTCTCTTCTCTTTACGAGTCTGCTGTCAAGTCTCTACACATTCCGATAAAATTCATCGGCTTTGCTCGGGATTACCATATTTTTACAATACATAAAAACTTAGGCTTCCCCGAATTTAACAGATTCTACTAAAATGCTTTTTGTAACAAATTAGCAACCCATTTTTTTCAAAAAACCTTATGGAATATAAGCATAAAGCTAAATTTTTCCACTTAGGTCTTTTGCCTTTGAGTCTGCTGCTCTAACCGTTGAGCTACAAGGGCAAAACTATATTAGTTTAGTAAAAACTATTTTTACTGGCAAATGGAGAGTCATTATAAATTTATTGACTCCTGAGGGTTATTAAAGAGATTTTTAGATTTTCTACTGTATTTCAAATTTCAGATTTCAAATTTCAAATTGAAAATCGAATCAAAATGTTTAATTACCCCCCGACTCGATTACTTAACCGGCATCGGCGGCGGTTCTTCGCCTTCTTTCGGCGGTTCGCGTCCGATTGATTCGAAGATTCGGATAATCTCGTCATACATATTCTGCGCCTTTTCATCATTCGGATCGAGTTTTAAACCCTTGCGAAAATCACCCATCGCGGCGCGGTATTGCGCGGCATCGGTCAGGATAAAAGCGCGGTCGAAATATGCCTTGGCGAGCGCGTTTTTGGCTTCGTCGCTTTTTTGATTTTTATCATACGCGGCTTTTGCCTTGTCTATCTCTTCGGTCAATTTCGCTACGTCAACCGCTCTTGCCATCGGCGAAGCGTTTGTTTGGTTTCCTCCCGTCGGGACGCTCGCGGTCTGCGTATTGCCCTGCGAACGGCTCGAAACCGTCAGCGTATTATCGCTCGTCTTGACGGCGACATTGATGTTGTTTTGCTGCGCCTTCTCGGTTGTCGTCGGCGTTTGATTTCCGCAAGCCGACACCAATAAAGCTAAAAGACTTAAACTCAAAATTTTGTTTCTCATATTTTATAATTTCCGCTATTTTGAACTTTATTTCAATCTCACGAAATCAATCAGTGTAGGGACGCGCCTGAAGCAGGTAAATCTTGCCGTTCATAATTCCCCATTCGATGTCCTGTTCTTTTTCATTGCCGAAAATACGTTTTATTTCAAGCGCGATATTTGCCAGTTTTCGGGCGTTTAAATCGGTCAAAACTCTGCGCTGCGGTTTTTCGTCCGTAACGACCAAACCGCCGTTTTCATCGAATTTCAAAATCGTTTCCTGCTGCGAAAGCGTCAAAACCTGAACGGCGTTCGATTTCGGATTAAAAAGAACCTGTTCGGGAATCCATTTATTTCTCGGAATTGATTCATTATGCCCCCAAACCGCACCGATATAAACAACACCTTTATTTTCGGGATCAAACGGATCTTTGGTGATCATCACGCCGCCGTTTTCCATATTTACGCCGATCTGAATAAAAACGCCCATCTGCACGCTCGTTTGATTAACAAAATTACGAACGCGAGATTCGTAAGCGTCGAAATTCCAAAGCGAAGCCCAGACAGTTTTGACGGCTTCAATTATTTTTTCTTCTTCTTTGACGTTTGCTACCGTTTTATAAAGCCCCGCGCCGCTGAAATTCGGCAGATCTTCGGCGTTTGAAGAACTGCGGACAAACACGGGTTTTCCGCCGAGCTGTGTTTTCCATTTGCTGATAATCTCAGCTTTTAATTCTTCACTCATCTCGCCTTTTTGAAGCTTTGCCCGAAATTCTTCCAGTTTTGCGCGGCGATAACGCGGATTATGTACGAAATCATCGTTAAATTCAAAATCGCTGATAATCAGATCAAACTTATTGCTTTCCATAAACTTATCATAATAATGATACGGAATCGCAAATCCGTCCGGAACGATCGTGTTCGGAATTTTCGCTTTGATAAGTTCGCCGAGATTCGCCGCTTTCGAACCGTAAATGATGCTGTCTTTTTTCCCGATTTCCCGCAAAGACGCGATTTTTACTGTTTCCAGATCAGCCGGAGCGTTGACTCTGTTTTCAACAAATTTCTCTTCCAAGTCTTTCAAATCCGCCAGAACGATATTATGTTTGGTTAGAGTTGCGGTCAATTTAACGACGCGTGTGTCATATCCCTTGAGAAGTTTGTCGGCATCTTTGAGATAAATATTGGGAATGCCCCAGCCTTTTGCCAGAATATTGACGTGCGAAAGCGGAGAAGAAGGTTTTGCCACGATAATCCCGCGCACTTGCGGCAGATTCAGCGGTAATTCTTTTAACACGAGAATTTCATTCGAACCGATTTCAACCGTGTCGTCCAATTTATCAATAATATGAATTCTGCCGACCGCTTCGCCCGTATTGAGTGCAAGGTATTCTTGATTTTTCTGAATATCGTCGGCTGAAACGCGTACAATTCCGAGATTTTCCGACGCTTCATCCTGACGAATCGAATTCGGTTTATACGCGACCGGTTCGAAGAACGTCGCATTAATCGTGTCATACGCCATTTTGATAAGTTTGTCGGAAGCCAGATCGCCTTGCCAAAGTTCGAATGTAAACTTTTCGCCCGGAGCTTGCCACGCAATCGTGCCGACCATAAAACGGCGGTTTTGGTCAATATAAATATCTTCGAAAACATTGCCGCCGCGCGGAATCAGATAATTGGCGAGCAGAAAATCCTTGTGAAAACGAAATCTTTGCGAATTGACGTAATAAATTTTATTTTTATTGCGGCGGTCAATGACAAACATCGCGTGCGGCAAAGAATACGGCGTTCCGGCGTGATAAACCCGCGCCATCGAATCGAAAGTTTCACGCGATGTTACCTGCGGCACAGAATCTTCCGGCGAATCCGGCTTTTTCGTCATCGCGCCTTTCGGCTGATTCATCGCCGAAGGTTTACGCGACATTTGCGCGAAATTAGACCCGGTGAAAGCTAAAACTATTAAAATCAAACTAATTTTTTTCATCATCTTTTTCTTATTCTGTCGGCAAGCGGCGTTCGAATTTGGTTAATTCTCTTTCAACCAACATTTTATTATTTTTCCAAAGCAATGCCCCATTCAGCTATGCGCTGCGAAGTTTTGGTCATTTTTTCTTCAGCTTCATTCAGATTCTGCAAAATTTCTTGGCGGGTCGCATTGAATCTCGCATCGCGTTCCGGGCTTTCCTTTTCCATTTTCGTAAGTATTTCTAAAGTTGCGTCTAAAAGCTTCTCAAACTTTTCAGCCTGACTTTCCGTTATTTCAAAGGTAATTGTTTTTTCCATTATTTTAACTCCTTCAACCCGATATTTTACGTTAATCTACGATAAAAATCACGAATTATGCGTCTTACTGCTTAGCAAGCATCTCCCGGCGCAGGTCTGCCAAATCCGTCAAGTTTTCGATTGTAACCTGTAAATCCCGAAAATTACCGTCGGTGATGTAATAAATCCAACCGTGAATCGCCACATTTTGATCTCTTAACCAGGCATCCTGCAAAATGGTTGTTCCGCCGACGTTTAAGACCTGTTCGATGACATTCAGCTCGCATAATTTGTCCAGCTTCTGCGAATGATCTTCAAATTTTTCCAATTCACGCGCATAATCGCGCTGGACATTCTGAATGTTTCTCAGCCAATTATCAATCAAACCGAGCCGTTTATTTTCAAAAGCCGCCTGCACTCCGCCGCATCCGTAATGTCCGCAAACTATTATATGCTCGACCTTTAGAGCTTCGACCGCAAATTGGATGACCGACAGACAATTCATATCGGTATGCACGACCAGGTTGGCAATATTCCGATGAACAAACAATTCGCCGGGCAGAAGACCGAGGCTTTCCGTCGGCGTAATGCGGCTGTCGGCGCATCCGATCCATAGATAATTCGGGTTTTGCAGTTTTGCCAGACGCTCGAAAAACTCCGCGTCCCGATCTATCATATATTCAACCCATTTTCGATTATTTTCTAAAAGTTCCGATATTTTCTTCATACAATTAGTCTTAAGTCCTAAGTTTTGAGTCTTTGGTCTTTGAAACATTTTCTGCGGCGTATTTTTCAAAAAATAATACCCGAAATCCGCAACTTTTTCACTTTTTCACTTTTTCACTTTTTCACTTTAACACTGCTTCAATCGCATCACACGCCGTTTTTGTCCCGTTTTCGGACTTGACCTTTTGGCTGGCTTCGACGGCACGTGCTTTATATTCCGCGTTTCCGAGCAGTTTTTTCAATTCTTCCGCCGCATTTTCCGCAGTGTAATCATCACGCGAGATTATTTCCGCCGCGCCGATTCTTTTGCAGCGCGCCGCATTATCGGGCTGATCGTGCGCATACGGCATTACAAGAGCCGGAACTCCGGCGCGAAGAACCTGCGAGGTCGTCCCGACTCCGCCCTGATGCACGACACACGCCGCACGCGGAAAAATCTGCGAAAAAGGCGCATAATCAAAACCGACGATATTTTCATCTAAACCTTCCGGCGGTTCGTTAAAAATGCCGTAAAGCATTACGGCGCGGCGATTTAGTATTTGCGCGGCTTTGATACTTTGTTCAAAAAAATCCCGCGCATCCATCACCGCCGCGCTTCCCAAGGTAAAAACAATCGGCGGTTCGCCCGCGTCGAGAAATTCGGTCAATTTCTCCGGCATTATGCCTAAATCCTTTTGACCGTCATAAAAACAGAAACCGCTCTGCAAAGTCGGAGAATGCCAATCGGGTTGGGGTTTTCCGAGAACTTTTGAAAACATCGCCAAATGAAGCAAATCCGAATATTTATCAGTAAAAATCGGATCGTGTTTTGTGCTTAAACCGAGTTCGCGACGGAATTTTTTATACGGCAGATACCAGTTTTTTGTCGCTCCGCGAATTACATAAAACAAAACGCGGTGAAATCCCGCGCCGAGAAAATATAGATGCCGAAGCCATTCGGCGTTCGGATAAATGCTCGGATCGTGCGCCGAAAAAAGCATGATCGGCGCGAGCGAATTAGTGATCCATTTAATCCCGGTTTTCTCGACGACCGACGCTGCGGCAAAAACGATCTCGCCCGAAATAAGAGCGTCCGCGCCGTCGCAAGCCGTCATTAAATCCTCATACATCGGACGCAGATTCGCCATCATCAGGTCTTTGACAATCAGTTCGGTGCCGCGTTTCGAGTCCATCATTTCGCGGGCAAATTCGCGGTCTTCCGGGTCAACTTCGGGGCGCAGCGGATAAAATTCAAATCCTAATTTATCAATTTTTTCACGATAGCCTTCAATCGTAGTTATCACGATATCGTGTCCGCGCTCCCGCAATTCTATGGCTAAAGCCAGCGGCGGGTGTAGATCGCCGAGCGAGCCGTACGGCGCGATGACAATTCGTTTTGGATTTTTTAAGATTTGGTTTTCTTCCTTCATTGTCGTTTTCAATTTAAACAAGCAATCAGCACGAGCGAACGGCAGGGATCCGCATTTAATTATATTCGAGTTGAATAAAAACAAAAATACGCGCTGCCGTTCGTTCGTGCTGTTTAATTTCAGCGTCTTTCGCGTCTTTCGCGGACAAATAATTCTTCTTTGTCTATTTCAAAATCCGCCTCGTCTTCCGCTTCTTCCAGTTGCCTTAATTCTTCTTCTTCTTCCAGAGCCAATCTTTCGAGTTCTCTTTCGTCTAATCTGCCTTTAATCTGCACCCGAATATTCAGGAAAAAAGAAACCGCGCCGAGAGCAGCCGAGATAAATGCGCCGTCGGCGTTTCCGATCCACAAAAAATAAGCGGCGACTCCGACGAGAATCACCGCTGCAATTTGAAAAAATCTTTCCATTTTAATTTTTAGACAATTTGCATTTCAGATTTTTTCGACAGTTTTTTTATCTGTCGGCATACTTGAGTTCTAAAATCGGAATGTCCCCAAACCTCATAAAACCCGGGATTTTCAGAGGTGATATTTGAAATATAATCATTAATATCTGCAATCCAATGCCGGTTTTCGGTGATTATCAATTTTTTTGCAGTCCCGTTTTCCCGAAATGAGACTTCAAACTTTGAATCCCCTAAAGTTTTCACATCTGTTAATTTTATTTTATTATCCTTCTCCATACAAATTCTGATAAAACATCTGCAAATTTTCCGATCCGCATCTTATAAGCTGTTTGATCAAACGGGTCTTTGACGATTACCAAGCCGTCCTCATCAAGACCATCAATAAAAACCGCGTGTCCTTTAGCTGATTTGTTTCTCAGCATCGCACCGATTTTATTGTTTTCAAGCAGCCATTTCAAAACATCCTGCGGTGTTTCAATATCCCATCCGCCGCCTTCCCATTTTACATTATTATTGGTTTCCTTCGTATTCAAAAAGGTTGCTAAACCATCCGAATTCGATAAAATCCCGATATTTTCAAGAATTTCCGATTGAGAAACATTTAATTTGTAGTGTTTTGCCAGCATTTCGCCGACTGCCGATACACAAGTTTCATCCATCTGCTTGACGATTGAGTTATCGAAAACTTCGTTGATTTTTTCCCAGTCGCCAAGTGATCCGAAATTTTCAACTCTTGTTTTCATTGTCATCTAGAGAAAGATTTTTATTCTTCGTTAATCTCTTCGGCGACGATGTCAACCGTATTATGCGGTTTCACGCGCCGTTTCCAACTATACTTTCTCCAAAGGTATCGCAAAATTAACCAGATTGGCAAAACGACCAAAATCAAAAAAGGCAAAAGCGCGATGATTGCCGTAACGAAAAACAGTATAAAACTAAGCGCGCCGTCAAATCCGGTGCTGACGGCATCGGTCAGGCGATAGAAAAATCCTTTTGAACTTCCCGAAATCGCGGTCGGCGTTCTTAATGTAATTGTTATCGTCGAAAAATTTGACTGACTTTCCAGAAAACGCTTTCTGCCTTCGATCTTTTCGATTTCGCCGCGCACATTCGCCAGTTCGCGCTGAACATTAAGCGCGTCCACGACCGAATTCGAACGCTTCATTATTTCCAGAAACTGCTCTTCGAGAGCTTTTTTCGTTTTCAAATTCGCTTCGATGTCAATAAATTCATCGGTTACGTCCTGCCCTTTGACGGTTTCGACCAAAATGCGGCTTCCCGTTTGGCGGATTTCGTCCAACGCTTCATTAAATTTTTCCGCCGGAACGCGCACGGTCATTGTGACGATATCGCGTTTGACAGATGTTACATCGCTTCCCTTTTGTGTTGAGGTAACAACATAACCTTTTTTACTTTCAACAATTGTCGTAATTTTCTGCTGCGCTTCTTCCGGCGCGTCCGCTTCCAGACTCAATTCCGCATTGCGAATAATTTTGCGTTCAATCGGTTTAACGGTTTCGCTCTGACTTTTATCCGCCGTGTCGAGCGAAACCTGATTTTGCGCGATTTGTTTGTTATCAACGACTCCGCCGCTTCTTGTCCCGTCATCCGTTCCGCCACCGCCGCCTGTCTCTTGGTCTTTAGCAAATTCCGGCTGGCTGCTTGGCGCAGTGGTCGTCGCAAAATCCGTATTAGACGCGGCATTTTCCGCACTCATACAGGCACTAAAAAATATTGAAAATAAAATTACAAACGCGATTATCTTAGCTTTTAACATA
>CAYUGW010000171.1:0-7944 GCA_964444245.1 uncultured Blastocatellaceae bacterium
CACCGACTAAGAATTAAATTTATTAAGTGGAGCATGTTATTTAATTTCATTTACTTACGTCATAAACCTGCACGCCGCTTAATCCGCAGTTTTCATAAATCAATGAGACTTTCTCATTGAAACTTGCAACTTTTTAATTCATAAACTCCAGCCGCTCGATATAAGCTTTTTCGAATTTGCAGACTCCGGGCAGAACGCTGCTGTAAGGCGTTGAATTTCTTATCTGCCCGATATTGTCTTTCTTAAATTCCTGTTTTTTTCCTTCACTGTCGTAATAAATGATGACGAGCCTGCCGGATTTTACGGTTTTGTCGTATTCGTTCCAGATCGTGTGTCTTAAAGAACACGATTTGTTTTCGGGTTTTCCCTCGATTTTATAAACGAACTCCATCTTGTTCTGATGGCTGTCTCTAAAATCTCTGTAATTGACCTCTTGCGCGCTTGTTTCTACTGTAAAAACTACAAACGATAAAATTGTTAAGAACACCGTAGTTGCGATAAAAGACATTTTGTTTTCCTTTTTCATTTTTTCTTACTCCTTTTTAATTTATTTTTATCCGTCAGCCTTTGACTTCCTATCGAAATAAAGGCTGAAATTCAAAGCGAAAAACACGGCATTTCTGCGGAAATGCCCTCAATTTTCCCGCCACTTTTTTCCGTCCTATTCACGCTCGACGTATTCGAGCGTAATTTCCATCTTCAAACCTCCGCTTTCGTAAGCTCTGTTAATTTTTTGTCTCTGAGCCGACGCCGAGCCGACTGAAACGGCAAAAACCAATGCAATGAATAAAATCGCGTATTTACTTGTTATTACTATTTTTTTCATTTTTTTTTTAATTTTTAGAATTTGGTATCCAAACGACCGATTGATTTAATTTTCCCAATTCGCCTGAAAAACGATGTCGCAGCGGTTATCGAAAAGCGTAAATGCCTGTGTTTGCTGAGCGAAACCGTATTTTTTGTGCCTGACCGTGACAACGTAATAATGTCCCGCTTCGACATCGGTAAACTCGAAAAAGCCGAAACGGTTTGTCAAAACGACGCGCGGCGCGGTCAGCGGACCGCCGGTCAAAGTAACGTGCGCACCGCCGATGCCGCTTAGGTTTTGAATTTCTTTCGGGTTTAATACCTCGTCGGTTTGCTGTTGGGATAAACTATTGATAACCCGCCCGCCGACGCTTACGCCCGCGGCAGTCGGGGCAAGCTGCACCGGAATCCAGAATCCGCCGGTTAGGCTGAAAGTGGAATTCGTCATCGTAACTCCGGCGGCTGATTGACCGCCGGTACCTTCGATTTTGAAATTTCCGCCGGTGCTTTCGCCGCCGCCCGATGCGATGACCGAGCGTTCGAGTGCGTAGATGCCGCCCGACGCGATCTGCGCGTTTACCGTCGAAGTCAGGGCGAAGAGAATAGCCGCGAGAAGAAATTTATTTTTCATCTTTTTCTTCCTCCAACGGCTGGCAAATCTGCGCTTCGCGATTTTGCGAGCAAACCAAAAGACGCAGATTTTCGATCAAAATTTTCTGCTCAGCGATCTGTTTTTTTAGCTCCAGATTCTGTTTTTCCTGGTTTTCGATCTGTTCCTGCTGCTCTTTGACGGCGTTCAGAAGAACGACGCCGAGGCGGTCGTATTTGACGCCCTGAATTCGTCCTTCCTCGTTGTAGGTGACAAGCAGCGGCTCGATTTCCGCCACGTCTTCCGCGCCCAATCCGAGATCATTTTTCCCGTTCGTCGTCCAATCGAAAGTGATCGGCTGCAGGCGTTTGACAAGATTTAAGCCTGAATCAAAAGGCTTGAGGTTGGTCTTGAAACGCAGGCTGGAAGCGCACCGCGCAATTTGTAAACCGGCGTTCCAGCAAAGCTGCAGATCGCCGCCGTCGCCCAGCCCCGCAACGACTACTTTGTCCGCGCCGTTCGGACGACCGAGAACGATCGTGTTGCTCGTTGTGACGACCGCTCCGGAGCCGATGGCGGTGGCGTATTCCAGATTGTCGAAGGCATCCGAAAATGCTCCGAGCAGCGTCACGCGTGTGCTGTTGCGCGGAGTAGAGCCGCTGAAATGTCCGAGGTACACGTTCATGTTGCCGGTCCTGTTGCCAGTCCCGGAAGCATAGCCGATGGACGTGTTGAAGAGTCCGGTCGTGTTGGCGCGTCCGGCGACGTAGCCGAAAAACGAGTTAAAACTGCCGGACGTGGTTAAAGAGCCGGCTTCGACGCCGAAAAATGAGTTCTTCTCGGCGCTCACATTGGCGGCGCCGGCGAGCGAACCGAAAAAAGAGTTGTCGGTGCCTTTGGTGTTCACGCCGCCGGACTGGTAGCCGAAAAACGAATTATTCAAAGCGGTCGGGTTTTGCTCGCCGGCTTTGAAGCCGACGAAAAGACTCGTCATTTCGCCGGACGATTCGCCGCCGACGCCGATAATCCGGTTGTCATTGATCTGGAATTCGGTCGCCGAGCTGAAAATATTGGCTCTCGCACGTCCGGGAATTACAATCGTGTCAAAACCGTTCGGGCGTCCTAAAACGATAGTATTGCTCGTTCCGACGATTGCGCCCACGCCGATCGCCGTCGCGTGATTCAGGTTGCCCGCGCCGACATCCGCTTGCGCACCGATGAGCGTGTTGTTGAAGCCGGTCGTATTGGAAACTCCAGCCGTCGTGCCGATAAAAGAGTTGCTGTTGCCGGTCGTGTTTTCGGCGCCTGCCGAAACGCCGAAAAACGAATTGCTTCCGCCGCTCGTATTAGAACGTCCCGCCGAGCGTCCGAAAAACGAGTTGAGGGTGCCCATCGTGTTAAACAAGCCGGTGCCGGTGCCGAAAAACGAATTGCTTAGACCGCTCGTGTTCTGGGTGCCGGCTAGATTGCCGAAAAAAGAATTGAAATTTCCCGTCGTCAGGTTGCCCGCGTTGATGCCCGCAAATGTGTTCCCCGCCTGAGCAGCCAGGATGCGGCTGCCGTTGAGATTATATTGGAGCAGCGCGTTAAAGCTGCCTGCCGTTCCCATACCCTCGATATTGAAATTCGTCGAAGTTTGCTGGCTGGTGCGGTTTTGAATGTAAAACCCGCTGTCCGGAAGCGGGTTGCGGTCGTCCGTCAGGCGCGTATCGGTCGTCTGCACGAATTCACTTGCTAAGACGCCGCCGAGCTGCGTCGCATTGACCGAAATTTCGGCGTTCTGCGATTTGATCGCGTATGGCGAGCTGGTAACCGATTGGCGCGGGGTTAAGATCGTAAATCCCGGATCGGCTGGTTTTTTAACGGCGATTTCCAGAAAACGTGCCGCGCCGGGAAACGCGCCAGTGCCGAAATCGAGATTGACCGTAAAAATTCCATTCGTCACATTGACGTTCGAGATCGTCAAGGTTGAGCCGATCTGCCCGTTTGAATCGTCGTAGAGCGAAAATTGAAAATCGTAGCTTCCGTGTGCCGCCGTCGCGTCGTCGTTCAAACGCCCCTGAAAGGTAAAGGAATTTGTCTGCGCCCGGGCGCTCGCGGCGGCGAACAAAATCAATATCGAAAATACGAACAGTGCTGTCAAAAATTTATTTTTCATAACTTTTCCAAATCCCTTCAAATTTTATGCGCCGCAGTGTTTTATAAATCCGGCGTGAATTTTTTATGGACTAAGATTAGCGTGAAAAACGGAGCGTGTCTCCACATAAATATGTGGAAAAATTTCGGACGCGATTTATGGCGAAAGCGGAAAGGGAAGAAAAATTTTGCATAAATCTCATATATTTTTTATAGTTGAATGAAATTTCGCAAAAGTTTTTCCGAACAAACCTAAAAATAAATTTCAGTCGAGTTTTTGAAGATTATGAAAATAAATTGTCATAAATTCTTTTTGCTTATTCTGTTTACGGCATTTGTTTGGAGTGTGGAATTTCCCGCCGAACGCGTTTCCGCCAATCAGATAAATCATCGAAGAAACGACGTTTTTTATCAGGGCAAGCCTTCGCTAAAGCGTTTTACGAGCCGCGACGGTTTGCCGACTAACAGCGTGATGAGCATCGAGCGTGACGGGCGCGGTTACGTCTGGTTCGGCACACAGGAAGGCGCGGCGGTTTATAACGGGCACGCTTTTTCGGTCATAAATATGCCGAATCGCGCTGTGTCCAATTACATCTTCGACGTTTTGACCGCTTCGGACGAAAGCGTCTGGTTCGGCACGGACGGCGGCGGGCTGCATCGCTTGAAAGACGGCAGTTGGGCGAGCTTTGACACGGCTTCGGGATTGGCGCACAACGCAATTCGCGTTTTGCTCGAAACGAAATCCGAAGCCGGCGGTCAGATCATCTGGGTCGGAATGCGCGAGGGTTTAAGTAAATTCGAAAACGACGCGTGGACGAGTTTTACCGACAAAGAGGGTTTACCCGACAAACGCGTCAGAAGCCTGCTGGAAACGCTCGACGATGCCGGAAAATCGACTCTCTGGATCGGCACTTACGGCGGGCTTGCCGTCTGGCGAGATGACGAGAAAAAAGTATTCGACGAAAAAAACGGTTTACCCGGAAAAACCGTTTTCGCGCTTCTGGAAACAAAAAATGAAGCGGGCGCGGATGTCGTCTGGGCAGGGACGGACAAAGGCTTGGCGAAATACGAAAACGGAAGCTGGCAGACGTTTGAGAATTTATCGGAAACGCTGACGAAATCGGTGCGCGCGCTCGGAAAATCAAGCAAATCCGACGGCACGACGACCGTTTGGGTCGGATTTGACGATGCCGGGATCGCTTATTTCGACAAGGGAAAATGGTTTTTCCTCGATGAAACCGACGGTTTGCCGAACACTATTATTTTCGCTTTCGCCGAAACCGGCGCGCCCGACGGATCGGTCTGGATTTCGAATCTCGCTCAGGGCGTTTCGCGTTTCGAGCGCAGCAACTGGCACTCGCTGAGCGATCCGAAAATGCTGCCGAACAAAATTGTTTTCGACGTTGAAGAAACCGTTTCGGAAACCGGCGAGAAAGCGTTCTGGTTTGCTACTTACGGCGGCGGTATTGCGCGTTTTCAGAACGGCGTATGGAAAAAATTCGGCAAAGACGACGGTTTGCTAAACGATTTCGCCCAAACGCTTTACGAGACGAAAGATGAAACGGGCAAACAGGTTCTCTACGCCGGAACGGAAAAAGGTCTGCTTAAATTTCAAAACGATAAATGGGAAGAAATCCCGCTCGTTGCGGACGTGCCGCTGATCGAAGTTTGGAACATCAGAGAGACGAAAACCGAAAGCGGAAAACAGGAACTGCTCATATCGGCAAGCTACGGTCTGTTTCGAAAGTCGGACGAGGCGCAAATCGTTTATGATAAAAATAACGGTTTGCCCGACCGGCGCGTACGCGACGCACTGGAAATTGTTTCCGAAACGGGCGAAAAAACGCTTTGGGTCGCCACGTACAGCGGAGGTCTGGCGAAAATGGAAAAAGGCGTGTGGACTGTTTACAACGACAAAAACGGTTTTCCGACCAATAAGACTTACACGCTTGCCGAAATAAAAACGGAAAATTCGCGTCAACTCTGGGTCGGCACGGGCGGCGGCGGAATCGTCGTTTTCGATCTCGAAAAACCGGACGAAAAATTTCGCGTCATTTCAAGCGAAACCGGCGGCTTAACACCCAGCGACACGATCTACAAAATCTTCCAGGATGAGAAAAAACGCATTTATGTGACGACCAACAAAGGCGTCGCGCGCATCACACCCGTCGCGGGCGGCGAAATTTCGGAGTACGATTCTTATATTTTCACGACCGAAGACGGTCTGCCCGAAAACGAGTGCGTCAGCGGTGCCGGATTCGTTGACGATGCCGGGCGCGTCTGGGTCGGAACGGTCGGCGGCGCGGCGGTTTTGGATTTATCCAGAGAAATGCACGGCGACGCAACCGCACGGCTGTTTCTGGAAAATGTTCTCGTCAACGGCGAAAAACGCTCGCTCGCGCCGAACACGGCTTTGCCTTACAGCGAAAATAATATCGTTTTCGAATACGTGATGCCGACGAATTTTCGCGAGTCGGCGACCGTTTACCGAACGCAGCTCGCCGGGCTGGAAGAAAAGCCGACCGATTGGACGCATGAACTGCGTCGCGAATTTACATATTTGCCCGACGGCGAATACGTTTTCAAAGTTTGGGGCAAGGATGCGGGAGGCAACGTCAGTCAGACGCTCGAAATTCCGTTTCGCGTTCGTCCGGCATGGTGGCAGACCTGGTGGGCGTTTCTTCTGTATTTGCTGGCGACGGCTTTAATTGTCGCGCTAATCGCTTACGCCGTTTATCGCAACCGTTATTTGCGGATGCTGGAGATCGAACGCGTACGGACGCGCATCGCCACCGATTTGCATGACGATGTCGGCACATCGCTTTCCAAAATTTCGATTTTGAGTGAGGTTCTCTCGCGCGGAGACGGAAAAATCGGCGAAGAAGAAAAGGAATCGCTCGCAGCAATCGCCAATACTTCGCGCAAAGTCGTAGGCTCGATGAGCGATATGGTTTGGTCAATCAACCCGAACCGCGACAATCTGCGTGATACGATCCAGAGAATGCGCCGCTTTGCCGTCGAGCTTCTGATGGCGCGCGACATCGAATTTTCATTTGATGCGCCGGACGACGAGCGCGAGATAAAACTCGATGTCGATCTGCGCCGCCAGCTTTATCTAGTCTTCAAGGAAAGTCTCAATAACGCCGTCAAGCATTCCGGCTGCACGCGTGTCGAGATAGAATTAAAGCCGAAAAGAGATTCGATAATTTTGCGCGTCAGCGACAACGGCAGAGGTTTCGAGCCGGAGGAAAATCCGGAAGGAAACGGTTTGACCAATATGCAGGCGCGAACGGCGGAAATCGGCGGAAAATTCGAAATTCTCTCGAAAAAAGGTGAAGGCACGAGCATTATTTTGCAGATTCCGCGCCGCAGTCATATCTTTAAAGTTGCGAAATCCACATAAATATGTGGTGACAAATCGTTTTCGAAGGAATAGAATAATACAAAATTCAACGATTCGCCCCGATAAACGGCACTAATAATCACTATGCAAACCAACGGAAAAATTACAAAAACCCACGAAAAACCGATTCGCGTCAGCATCGTCGAAGACCGTGACGACATTCGGTTCGGCTTGACGCGCCTGATCGGCACGACCGCAGGCTTCGAGTGTACGGGCAGCTACCGCTCGATGGAAGAAGCACTCGAAAAACTGCCGCAAAATCTGCCCGACGTGGTCTTAAACGATATCGGTCTGCCGAAGATGAGCGGCATCGAAGGCATCAAAATCCTGCGCGAAAGATACCCGAATTTAAATATCCTGATCCTCACCGTTTACGATGACGACGACCGCATCATCGACGGCATTTGCGCGGGCGCAAGCGGCTATCTTTTGAAATCAACGCCGATGAGTGAAATCATCGAATGCCTGAAGGAAGTCGTCGCCGGCGGTGCGCCGATGTCGCCGGAAATCGCCCGCAGCGTGATGAAGCTTTTCCGCAAAAGCCCGCCGCCGAAACAAGTTGATTACAACCTGACGCCGCACGAGATGCGGCTTCTAAAACTGCTGGTTGACGGTCACAATTACAAATCCGCCGCCGTCGAACTACGATTGAGCGTCAACACTATCGCCTTTTATATCAAACAGGTTTACGGCAAACTCCAGGTTCACTCAAAAAGCGAGGCAGTCGTCAAAGCCTTAAAAGACGGAATCGTATAAATTTCGATAAATTAAGAATCGTATAAGTAAATGAACAAAATAATTTTAAGGAAGTTTTGAGTTAGTGCCTTTAGGCGGCTTTTCCGCGAGAAAAAGGGACTCCGATCTTTTATCCAACTATTTTTAATTTAATTGAAGCCTGTGCGTAATTAAATAGTTTATTTTTCAACATTTTGCCATTCCGGAATAGGTGAGAAGTGAAAGGTGATAGGTTAAAAAATGAACTTCTAAATTTGTTCTATCACCTTTCACT
>CAYUGW010000172.1:0-7915 GCA_964444245.1 uncultured Blastocatellaceae bacterium
CCGAATCAGGACGGGAAAATAATTTTGCAAATCCCGCGCGATCAGCACGAAGAGGCAAAGAAAGCGGTCGAGTTTTTATGGAAAAACCTGAATGATTACGACGCGTCTCTGCCGCCGCCGCAAACTCCCGTCAGAAGTCTTTTCGATGGCGAAGATTTGGATACGAAATAAGTTGGAAAAACCTGAGTAGCGTTTGGAGTCCCGCCTTTAGGCGGCAAATTTATGATAATCAAAAGTTGCCGCCTAAAGGCGGGACTCCAAACGATTTTAATATTTTAATTAGTGATTTTGAAAAATGAAAAAGTGGTTTTTTAGATTTATCGGTCTTTTAGCCGTAATTTTCGGCATAATTGCAGTTTTAATTATCATCGGAGAAACCGACAAGGCAGTTGTCGAAAAATACGTCAAAAACGAAAATCTGCCGACCGTCAAAGAAAATTGGAACGGAACTCCGGTTGACCAGAAAGAGCGATTCGTAAATACGGAATTTCCTTTTTTGCCCTCGACGGTTGATCTTTTGAAATGGCGATTCGGCACGAATCCGCAGGAAGAAGAAAAGAAAAACGACACTTTTAAATTAAACATTCAAAACCCGGACGAATTTTTAAATAGCGAAACGGGCGGAATTCTCTGGCTCGGACACGCTTCGGTTTTGATTCGTCTGGAAGGCAAAATCATTTTGCTCGATCCGGTTTTCGGGACACCTTCATTTATTGACAGATATTTCGAATTGCCTTCGCCGCTCGAAAAAATCCGGCGTGTTGATTACGTTTTAATCACACACGATCACCGCGATCATCTGGACGAACCGACGATAAAAGCCATTGCCAAAAAATTTCCCGAAGCCAAATTCTTCGCCGGACTCGCATCCGAAGACCTTTTAAATGATTGGACGGGCGACGAAAAAAGAGTTCAAACCGCCGGCTGGTATCAACAATTTTCATTCGGCGACGACAATTTGAAAATCACGTTTATTCCCGTCAGACATTGGTCGCGGCGCGGACTTTTCGATACGAATAAAAGACTCTGGGGCGGTTTTATCATTCAAGGCGCGTCCAAAACGATCTATCACGGCGGCGATTCCGGCTACGGCGCGCAATACGCGGAGATGGCGGAAGTTTTCCCCGAAATCGATTATTTTATCATCGGCATCGGCTCTTACGCGCCGCGCTGGTTTATGGAAGCGAATCACAACGACCCGGACGATGTTTTAAAAGCGTTTCTTGATTCAAAGGCGAAAATTCTCGTCCCCGTGCATTACGCGACATTCAATATGTCCGACGAACCGCCGGGCGAACCGCTGCGCCGCTTAAAGGAAAATGTCGAAAAAAATAATTTGAACGACCGATTCAAACCGCTCGATATTTACGAAAGTATTGAGTTTTAACAAAAAAAATTATGAAATTTACAATCATCATTTTGTTTTTATCCGCAATATTTATTATGAACATAAATGCTCAGAGCGAATCTTTAAATGTGCCGAAAGAATGGCAGACTTTAGCCGAACAGACCGATTATCGAAAGAGTTGGAACTATGCCGACACGATTGCTTTTGCAGAAAAACTGGCGAAAGCATCGCCCTTGATCGAGTATAAATCTTTCGGAAAATCGGGCGAAGGCAGAGATCTGCCGCTTCTTGTTATTGCGGAAAACAAAGATTTTACGCCGGAAAAAGCGAAAAAAAGCGGCAAGGCGATTGTTTTTATTCAAGCCGGAATTCATTCGGGCGAGATTGACGGAAAAGACGCGGGATTCGCGCTTGTTCGCGACATCGCAATTCTAAAGACGCGCTCCGATTTATTAAAAGACGCGATAATTTTGTTCGTCCCGATCTATAATGTTGACGGACACGAACTCGCTTCGCCCTTTAACCGCATCAATCAAAACGGTCCTGACGAAATGGGATTTAGGGGAACTTCCGCCAATCTCAATCTCAACCGCGATTATATGAAAGCGGACGCACCCGAAACACGCGCCTGGTTAAAACTCTGGAATGAATGGAAACCGGATTTTTTTATTGACTGCCACGTTACAAACGGCGCGGATTATCAATATACGGCAACCTATGAATACGCGCATTTTCAGGAAGTTTCGCCGTTTATCAAAAATTGGATGGACGAATATTTCGATGGAAGAATTGTCGGGAAAGTCGAGAGCGAAGGCAGTCTTTTGACGCATTATTTATCGTTTGCCGGACGCGAAGTAACGAGCGGAACACGCACCTTTATCGCCACGCCCAGGTTTGCGACCGGCTACACGCCCTTAAGAAACCGCGCCGGACTCCTGATTGAAGCGCACAGCCTAAAACCTTATAAACCGCGCGTCCGCGTAACTTACGATATTTTGCGCTACACGCTCGAAGAAATAAACGCATCAAAGAAAAGTCTTTTTGAAGCCAACCGAAAGGCGGACGAAGAAACAATCAATCGCGGCAAAACTTATGACCCGAAGCGGCAATTTCCGTTGCGTTTGGAACTGACCGACAAGGCGGAAGATTTCGTCTTAAAAGGCGTTGAATACACGAAGGAAAAAAGCGCGATTTCCGGCGAGGAACGCATCGTTTACGGCACGCAACCCGTTGATATAAAAATCAAAAAATACGACGAAGCGCGTGTCGCCGCGTCCGCCGCACCGCCGCTCTATTACATCGTTCCGCCGCAATGGAAACAGGTGATCGAAGTCATCCAGGCGCACGGCATTGAATTTCAAAGAATCGAAAAACCTCTGACAATCGAGGTCGAAAGCTACCGTTTTACCGAACCGAAATGGGCAAACGCTTCATTTGAAAGCCGCGTAACATTGTCGTATAAAGCGAATCCGATCACCGAAACGCGCACTTTTCCGGCAAATTCGATCATCATTCCGCTCGATCAGACGGCGGCAAATGTCGCGATTCATCTGCTCGAACCCGAATCGCAGGATTCATTTATGTTCTGGGGATTTTTCAGCGCGATCTTCGAGCAAAAAGAGTATGCCGAAGGCTACATTTTAGAAAAAATCGCCCGCGAAATGCTCGAAAAGGACGCGAATTTGAAAAAGGAATTCGATGAAAGATTAAAAGACGAAAATTTCGCCAAAAATCCGAGAGCGCGTCTGAATTTCTTTTACGAACGCTCGCCGTATTTCGATAAAAGAATGGGTCTTTATCCGGTCGGGCGGATTGTGAAGAAATTAGATGAGAAAGTTTTGAAATAATGGAAACGAATACAAATGGCTGACGGAAATTGGGATGAAATCTTAGAAGGATTCAAAAATCTTAGAGAAAGTTTAGAGAAACCTTATGGAAAAGATTTAATTTGGTTGGAGAATTTTATCAGACATTTAATTTTAAACCGTGATTTATCTGAAATTTATCCAATATCTTCACACTCGAAATTGATTCTTGTAATTGCAAATAGTTTATCGGATAGGCGAGGCAAACCGGTTATTGTAATTCAAATAAATTCAAACTTTTTCCCGGACGAAATTGATAAATACAGATACGAATTTCAGTTGATTCAAAAAATAAAAGATAAAGATATTTACAGACAAAATGTAGAATCAATTTTTTGCTCTTTTGAAAAAACGCTGGAAGTTTTTGATGAATTATTTGAGAAGCTAAAAGGAATGACTACGAAAAATTTCACAAAAAAAATAGACGAAATTGAACAAGAAGACTATTAAATTATTTCCATTTCCAATCGCCAAAGGCGATAAACATTATAGCCTGGGGTGAAACCCCAGGTGCAAATCAAAATAAAATCCGTCGCTGAAGGCGACGAACAAAAATGCCGCAATCATTATTTAAATTCTTAGCTCACATCGTTTTTTCGACGAAAAATCGCGCTGATTTGATCTTGCCTGAAATTGAAAATGATCTTTTTAGCTATATTCACGGAATCGTCGAAAACAACGGCGCAAAATTAATCATTGCAAACGGCGCGGCAAATCATATTCATTTACTGGTTTCTTTGCCGAGAAAAATTGATGTTTCCGAATTAATCGGCGACATTAAACGTGATAGTTCAAAATGGATAAAACGTGAAAAGAATATCAGTAACTTTTACTGGCAAAAAGGTTACGGCGCATTTTCAATCGGGCAATCGCAGGTTGAAATGGTTGCGGGTTACATCAAAAATCAGAAAGAGCATCACAAAAAACAGGATTTTAAAGACGAATATCGCGCATTGTTGAAAAAATACGAAATTGATTTTGATGAGCGATATGTTTGGGATTAATGTAAATTGTTGCTCGCTTTCAGCGAGCGATTCGTTTGAATTCGATTTCCTAGGGTTTCACCCCAGGCTATATTGTTTGTCGCCTTTGGCGACCAAAGGAAAATTTTTAGTTTTTGATAATAAATAAAACAACGATTCGCAAATTTCGTTTGATAATGTATAAAATGAATTTCTTAGAAAGAATTTTTCGCCGTTTTTGGTAAATAAAAATGAGATCAACCTTTATCAGCGTTCCATTCAAAGCCGACAGCAGCCACGGTTTGTCGGAAACACACGGCGTTGCGAAATTTTCGCCTGCCGGAATCGTTTTTGAATTCGAATCGAAAATTCTCGGCTTGGTCGGCGGCGAGATCAAAGAAGTCCGGCTTGCTCTGGAAGAAATTCTCGATATAAATTTCGGCAAAGGTTTTTACAGATTTTTTGCCAGCATCAAACTGCGTTCGAATAATTATGCCAAACTCTCCGAACTTCCGAACGAAAGCGGCAAAGTAAAATTAAAGATCAAACGCGAAGATTTCGAACGCGCCCGCGAAGCCGTCCAGCAAATGCAGGAATTTCTGCGCGGCGGCGATTCATTTCAATTGCCGAACAGCCAGACAAACGAACAATTGCCGCCCGTTCCGACTTCCGTTAATGAACTGTTCGACACCGAAAAATTAAAATCTCAAAATCCGAAAACCACGAATAAATTGGGTAAATCTGCAAAAGACAATAATTAAGATTTTCACGAAAATATCTTCAGAGAAAATTAAAATAAATGGTGCTTACACTTACACAATTACAAAGCTGGTTAGATAATGAAGAGAGCGAACGATTAGAATTCAAAAAAGCTGAAAACAATTATTCCAAAAGCAAATTAATCAATTATTGTGCGGCTCTGGCAAATGAAGGTGGCGGCTGTTTTATTTTAGGGGTAACAGACCGCAAACCCCGTCAAATAGTTGGAACACAATCCTTTCCGAATCTTTCCGAAATCAAGCGGGAACTTCTTGAACGTCTTCGGCTTCGTATCGAGGCTGAGGAAATTCATCACTCGAACGGCAGAGTCGTTGTTTTTATTATTCCGTCGCGTCCGCTTGGCGTTCCGATAAAGAACGACGGCATTTATTGGATGCGTTCAGGCGAAAGTTTAACGCCGATGTCGGAGGATCATTTAAGAAAAATTTTTGATGAATCCGTGCCGGATTTTTCTGCGAAAATTTGTCCAAATGCTGTTTTAGAAGACCTTGATAAAAAAGCAATTGCGGAATTTCGTAATCGTTGGATTCGTAAATCGAACAATCAAAAATTACTGAATTTATCCGATGAACAGCTTTTAATTGATGCGGAATTAATTGTTGATAGCGGAATTACTTATACGGCATTGATTTTATTCGGAACGCGAACTGCACTTGGGCGGCATCTTGCACAAGCGGAAATTATCTTCGAATATCGTTCCAATGAATCTCCCGGACCTGCAAATCAGCGCGAGGAGTTTCGCCAAGGCTATTTCCTGCACATTGATACGCTTTGGAATCTCATTAATTTAAGAAATGATGTTCAACATTTTCGCGATTCTTTCTTTGTGTATGACATTTTTACCTTTAATGAAATTATTTGTCGGGAAGCGATTCTAAATGCCGTCAGTCATCGGGATTATCAAAACCCGGGTTCAATATTTATTCGGCAATTTCCAAGACGAATCGAAAGAACCAGTCCGGGCGGTTTTCCGCCGGGAATTACTCCCGAAAATATAATTGATTCGCAGTTGCCCCGCAATCGCCGTCTTGCCGAAGCCTTTGCGCGATGCGGTTTGGTCGAACGCGCCGGACAAGGCGCGGATTTGATTTTCGGTCTATCCATTACCGAAAGCAAACCGCAGCCGGATTTTTCCAAAACAGACGAGCATAAAGTTTCACTGATACTCAACGGCGAAGTACAAGACCCTGATTTTTTAAGGTTTCTGGAAAAAATCGGAAAGGAAAAGACTTCTACTTTTACAACACAAGATTGGCTTATTTTAGATTTAATCAATAAAGAGCGAGTAATTCCCGACTTATTAAAAACTCGTCTGTCTTTTTTACTTGAACAAGGAATTATTGAATGTGCCGGAAAAAGACGCGTTGTTTTATCCAGACAATTTTATGATTTTGTCGGTAAAAAAGGTGTTTATACACGAAAACACGGGCTTGACCGCGAAACTAATAAGGCTTTACTGGTAAAACACATAAAAGATAACAATGCGGATGGTAGTCGTTTGAGAGATTTGTGTGAAGTTCTTCCGGCTTTTTCGCGTCGGCAGGTTCAAGGTTTATTAGATGATCTTAGAAAAGAAAATCGAATCAAATTATTTGGTAAAACCAGTAATGCTTTGTGGTTTATGGTGGATGAGAATCAGGAAATTGTAATTTTGTAAGTTCGGTGCAAGTTCGGTGCAAGTTCGGTGCAAGTTCGGTGCAAGTTCGAAACTATTTAAGAAGTTTTTTATTGAAAAGAAAAGACTTAAAATAAAAATATCAGCACAACATTGGCACAATACTGGCACAATGTCGGTGCAAGTTCGGTGCAAAATATAAAATGGCAACAGCAGCAAAACAGGAAACAAAAGGCGTAACCTTGATCGAAGCGATTCGGCAAGGGATTTATGAGGAAATGACGCGTGATGAAACGGTTTTCGTCATCGGCGAAGACATCGGAGCGTACGGCGGCGCGTTCAAACTTACCGAGGGCTTCATTGACGAATTCGGCAGCGAGCGAATGATTGACACGCCGATCTCGGAAGCGGCGATCGTCGGCGCGGCGTGCGGTGCGGCGTTGATGGGAATGAAACCGGTCGCCGAATTTCAGTTTATCGATTTTATCTCGTGCGGTTTCGATATGCTGACCAATTACGCGGCAAAATCGCGTTATCGCGGTTGCGGCGCGATTCAAGCCGTTTTTCGCGGTCCGTGCGGTTCGGGCGTGCGCGGCGGACCGTTTCATTCGCTGAATGCGGAATCGTTTTTCCTCAACACGGCGGGCTTGAAAATGGTCGAGCCTTCGACCGCTTACGACGCGAAAGGTTTGATCAAAGCGGCGATCCGCGATCCCGATCCGGTTTTGTTTTTTGAACATAAAAAGCTTTATCGTCTGCCGCGACTTCGGGAAGAATTGCCCGAAGATGATTACATCGTCGAAATCGGCAAAGCGCGTGTGGCGCGTGAAGGCAAAGATTTATCAATTATCACCTTCGGCGCGCAGGTTTTAAATGCGTTGGACGCGGCGGATTTTCTGGAAAAAGAAGACAGTTTGCAAGTTGAAGTCATTGATTTAAGAACACTTGCACCGCTTGATAAAGAAGCAATTCTGGCAACTGTCAAAAAAACAAACCGCGTAATGGTTTTGCACGAATCTTCTTTAACGGGCGGAATCGGCGGCGAAATCAGCGCGATCATCGCCGAAGAAGCCTTTGAATGGCTCGACGCGCCCGTTATAAGAGTCGCTTCGATCGACGCGCCCGTTCCGTTTGCGCCGCAGATGGAAGATTATTTTTTGCCGAGTCTGGACGAAATTACGGAAGCGTGCCGGAAATTGGCGAATTATTAAAATTTTAAAAATCCTCGAATTTATCAAAAAAATGTTACTTGAATCTGTATAAATAACTCTTCAAAAAAATAATTTTCCGGTGTGTGATACTTTTTCCCGAAGTTCTTCGCGTTAATGTATGAGGTCGAATTTCA
>CAYUGW010000173.1:0-7908 GCA_964444245.1 uncultured Blastocatellaceae bacterium
CTTTTTCACTTTTTCACTTTTTCACTCTTTTTCACTTTCTCGTCTGCCAATCGCCTTGCAGATTAAATCCTGCCCAGTAAAACGGATGCGAGTTTCCTTTTTCCTTGAGCATCGAAATTTGCGCCCCGCGCAAAGCTTCCGACGGCGATAGATTTTCTTTGAGCATTTTCTGATAAAATCTCCGCATCAGATCGGCGGTCGCACGGTCTTCGACTTTCCAGAGACTGGCAATCACGGTCGGCGCACCGGCATACATAAAACCGCGTGTCAGACCGACAATTCCCTCACCTTTGATTTCCCTGCCGAGCGCGGTTTCGCACGCACTTAAAACAACCAAATCCGTATTTAACTGTAAATTATAAATATCGTGAAGCCGGAGAAACCCCTTCTGCGGCTTGCCGTTTTCATCATATAAAGACAGGACGACGGCGGAAAGTTCGGGAAAATCGCTGTTGATGATGCCGTGCGTTGCAAAGTGTATGATGCGCGAGTCGGCGAAATTTTCGCCGGTGGCGGTTTCCATATTGGCGGCAAAATCCATTGCTACAAATTTTCGATTATTGGGGGCTAAAGCGGAAATCGCTTCGGCTTCTGTGCGGCTAAACCGCAGACGCGAAAAATCCGAGCGAATTTTCGCCGGCAGAAGTTTGGCTTGGATGTTTAAATTCTTAAAATCGTCTTTTTCCGCCGCGTTCTTTCTGGCAAAAGCCTGCATCCGTACATCATCGTCGGTAAAAACAGCATCTGCCAAAACCGCCACCAGATTTTTCGGCTCTTTCTTTTTATTCTTTTTTGCGTTTCGCAAAACTGTCAGGGTTGAAGCCGACGGCAGATTGACGATTTCGTTTGTTTCAATCAAAAATTGTCCGTTGTCAGTTGTCAGTTGTCCGTTGCCGTTTTTTTCTTGCTTTTCCTCATCTGGAACTTGTAGCGCGGCAAACGGAATATATTGCAAAACGCTGTCCGAAACGATGAGCAAACGCTTGTTTCCCAAGTTGGAAGAAATCGGGCTGAGCAGCATCTGGCTCAACTGCCGTGTCGCTTCGGCGAGTTCTTTATCGGCAGCATCGAGTCGGATTTTGCGTTGGCGCGGCGTTTCGTTTTCGGGCTGCCGGTTGCGGGCGGTCAGCGATTTATAAAAACGGCGGGCGACCGTTTCTATTTCAGCGCGTTTTGGCAGCGTGTAAGAGGTAATCGAATCCGGCGTTACTGCCCACAGATAGCTTCGGTCTTCGCCGAGCGCGTATTCCAAAAGCATAGTGTCGCCGTCTAAAATATCTTTTTGAATTTCTTTGAGTTGGAGCGACTGAGGCTGAATCAATGCCGCATAATTCGGACTTTTAATCTGTATCTGAACGCGGACTTGCTGATACTCACTCAGCAGCGAGCGGATTTCTTTTTCAACTGCTTCTATTTGTTCGGGTTTTGGGTTTCGGCTCAGAAGACGTATTCGATAATCCTCTTTGGCGTTGAGGCGGTTTTGCAGAGTGCGTTCAGTTTCAAGCAGCGTTGTATCAACGCCCTGACGTATTTCGGCACGGGATTCAAGCAGAGTTTCGACCAAACTTCTTGCCCGCGCCCGCTCGCTTATTTGCAAAGCCATTGCATCGAATCCTTGCAGCGGTTGCTCTCGATGCAGATGCATCAGCAAATCTATATAAGCGTTGTAATAATCCTGTTTAGAAGCCAGAAAAGTGGTTCGAAGAGTTTGAGTTGCTACATTCGTTCGCAGAGATTCTATAATATTTATAGCCTCTTCTATCAAATTGCGGGACTGATCCAGATTGCCGCGCTTGCGTTCGACAACAGAAATCGCTTTCAGTGCCGAGGCTTCGGTCTGCCGGTCTCCTACTTCCCGACTGTGCGAAAGCGCCTGTTGAAAATATTCCAAAGCCTTTTCCTGATCAAGAAGATTTGAATAAACCGCTCCTAAAAGATACAACGTAGATGCCTCGCTATGGCGGTTGCCTGATTTTCTTTTTAATTCCAAAGCCTTTTGAAAAAGCTCCAGAGCTTTTTGATTTTCACCCGTCTTATAATAAACGAAACTAATGTTATGGAGTGTGGTCGATTCGCCCCGCAGGTCTCCGATTTCTCGTCTGACGGACAATGAAAGATTAAAAAATTCGAGTGCCTTTGAATAATCGCCCAGTTCGGAATAAACCAGTGCCGTATTGTTAAGCGTAGTTCCTTCGCCGCGCCGGTCTTTGATACTGCGTCTTAACTCAAGAGCTTCGCCCAGATGATCGAGAGCGTTCTGATATTCGCTCAAAAGACGATAGACCTCGCCGATATTATTATGCAGACGGGCTTCATTGCCTGGATTCTGAAATTTCCGCGTCAATTCTAAAGCGTTCTGATAATACTCGAGAGCCTTTTGATACTCTCCTTGATATTGATAAATTCCGCCGATGTTGCCGAGGTCATTAGCCTCGCCAACTTGATTTTTCAGCTCGCGGTTTATTTCTAAGCCCTGCTCGTAAAACTCCAATGCCTTCGGCAGTTCGCCCAAAGTATGATAAATCAGACCGATTCCGCGCAAGGTTACGGCTTCTTCCGAATGCTCCTCTGTTTCCCGGTATAACTGTCGCGCAGTCACTAAGCCTTCCAGTGCTTTTTGCGTATTTCCCAGAGAGAAGAAAACAACTGCCTGATAGTGAAGCGCATCTGCCTGACCGCGGAGATCGCCGGATTTCTGCCAGAGCTGAAATGCTTCCGTGTATTTTGCCAGAGCTTGTTGAAATGCCGCTGCGTTTCCCTGTGCGTGCAGTCGTTCCGCCTCAGAAAGAGTTTCCTGCGCCTTCATCAGAAATTGGTCTTTTTCGGCGGCGGCGCGAATTTCTTCGACCTTGATTATGTATTTCCCGCCGGTTTTCTGCGCCTCGGAGGCGGTTATTTCAAGTCGATGAGTGCCGCCCGAATTCGTTACGACAAACAATCTTTCGGTTTTTCCCGGTTGGACAAAACTTTTGACTTGCGTTATCTGTTGTTCGTTAGAATCAAAAACTTTAACCAGAATGCTTGATCCGGCTTGTCTGGCAGTAATTCTCGCGTATTGATTTGCCTCAAGACTAATGCTGTATGAATGACTTTCACCCGCTAGAAGTTCGCGTTCGGTTGGAGTGTTCGGTTCAAGGATGGGTAAGACGGCTTGACTAAATACCGGTGCGGACATTAAAAGAAACGCCAAAAGAAATACGAATCGCCGACAAGTCGAAAACGTTTTCATTTTTTTTCCCTTGCACATGAATGATTACTCCTGTTTTTCCCGAGCTTGTGAAAGATAAAATTTAAAAATTGATTTCTTCTACGCTTCCTTCTGCAGTGATGCCGATGATAACCCAATTTGTAAAAACCTGACTTGAATTTATCGCTCGGATATTTGCCGTAAACGATTTTTGCGGACGCTTTCGGCAAAAAGTTTATTGTTTCAATTTAATGAAAAAAGCTCTTATCTACTTATTACTGACTTTTTGAGCAAAATGTGTCGCAAAAAGTTTCAAAGATTTTACATCCACCAACTTTTTCAAAATTTCACATCTATTATCATCTGTTGAAAGCTATAAGTCCGATAGTATATTTACTACTCCGCAAATTAAATTTTCTAAATAATTTCAAATTTCAAATTTCAAATTAAGAAATCAGGTCGAAGTGTTTATCGGTCAAAAACCATTTGTGGGAAAACTTAATTTACAGACTATTTACTCCGTAAATTAAGTTTTCAAGCACTTCAAAATTTTCAATATTTGTTTTCAATTCAAATTTGAAATCTGAAATTTGAAATCTGAAATTAAAAAACACTCGAAAATTTTATTTACGAACTACTTAGTTTCGCCTCTGCCAATCGCCTTGTAAGCTAAATCCCGCCCAGTAAAACGGATGATTGAAATTTTCGTCTTTAATCATCGAAATTTGCGCTTGGCGCAGAGATTCGGCGGGTGACAGATTTTCCTTGAGCATTTTCTGATAAAATCTCAGCATTAAATCCGAAGTTGCGCGGTCGTCAACCTTCCACAAACTCGCCGCCACGCCCGGCGCACCGGCATACATAAAACCGCGTGTCAGACCGATAATTCCCTCGCCGCGAATTTCCTTGCCGAGCGCACTTTCGCACGCGCTTAACACGACCAGATCGGCTTCCAAAGACAAATTGTAAATGTCGTGCAAGCGCAAAAAACCGTCCTGCGCTTTGCCGTTTTCGTCAATCAAAGACAGGACAACGCCCGAAAGTTCTGGAAAATCGCTGTTGATTATGCCGTGTGTCGCAAAATGTATATAGCGCGCTTTTTTGAAATTATTTTCATTTGTCGCGCTTAAATTCGCCGAAAAATCGAGCGCGAGAAATTTTTGATTATCCGGCACGAGCCTTGCAATTTCTTCGGCTTCACGGCGGCTGAAACGAAGCCGCGAAAATCCCGAACGAAGTTCGCGCGGCAAGCTGACCGTCGAAACCTTTGAATCTAAAGATGTTTCCGTTTTCTGTTTGGCAAAAGTCTTTAAACGTCCATCATCCGCCGTAAATACCGGATCAGCCAAAATTGCCAGTGAATTCGGCAAATTTCCGGTGTTTCGCCGATTACTCCGCAAAACCGCGACAACCGAAGCCGACGGAAGATTGACGATTTCGTTTGTTTCAATAAGAAATTGTCCGTTGTCCTTTGTCCTTTGTCCTTTGCCGTTTCGAGCTTGATTTTCCTCACTTTGAACCTTGAACTTGGAACTTGGAACTTGCAGCGCGGCAAACGGAACGTATTGCAAAACTCCCGAACTGACGATAAGAAGTCTTTTATTTTCAATCTTTTCGTGAACTGCGCCGAGCAGCATCCGGCTTAGAGTTTCTCTTTCTTTTTTCCAATTCGCATCGGCGTTTTGCAATCTCTGCTCTCTTTGCCGGGGCGTTTCGCGTAAATTTTCGCTGTTGCTGTAAGCCTTTATGTTTTCAACAAATTGCCGCGCCGCTTGCTCGATCTCGAGACGTTTCGGCAGTTCGATAATTTCCAGCGAAGATTTATCTGCAACAAACAAAAAACTGCCGTTTTCGCCCAAGCTGTATTCGAGCAAAACCGAATCTCCATCCAAAATTTCCGCCTGAATTTTTGCCAGAGACAAAGTTTCAGGCTGAATTAAAGCGGCAAATCGCGGACTTTCCGCCCGGATTTTTGACTGAATATCGCTATATTGTCTTAAAAGATCATCGAGTTCTTTTTCAAAATTAGCGGCTTTATCTTTTTGTTTTGCGCTCAAAGCGTTTAATCTCTGCGAATCTTTGGCATTGATCGTTTGCCGCAAAAGTTTCTCTTTTTTCAGAACATCGTCGGAAACTCCGGCGCGAATATCGAAACGCGATTCGCCCAGAGATTCCAGGAGATTTCGCGCTCTGGCGCGTTCGCTCGCTTCAAAGGCGAGTGCGTCAAAACCTTTTTTCGGCTCTTTTTTATGCCGCTCAACCAGTAAATTTATATGAAATTCATAAAAATCCTGTTTTGCCGAAAAATACGAACTGCGGCGATTTTGTTGGGAAATATTCGATCTGAGATTTTCCAGAATTCCGATGGCTTCCTCGATTCTCTCTTGCGCTTCGGGAAAATTATTCAAGTCCTTTTCGATTTTTGCCAAACTTAATAAATTCAGCGTTTCTTCGGAACTTTCCTTTAACTCGCGTTTTATTTGTAAGGCGTTGAGAGAAAATGTCTTTGCTGTTTGAAAATCCTTATTTTTGCGGTGCGCTTCGCCGATAAAAAACAGCGTCGCTCCTTCCCAGGAACGGTCTTCGATCTCACGAAAAATAGGCAAAGCCTGATTAAAATACTCCAGAGCCTTCGGCAAATTCCCGATTTTCAGATGAACTTCGCCGATTTTCACCAGATTGCGGCTTTCAAAGCGTTTGTTTTTCTGTTCGCGGAAAATCTGCAAACTCTGGTTTAAAAGTTCCAGAGCTTTTTGCGGGTTGCCTTCGTGAAGTTTGATATTTGCAATATTTTGAAGAGCTACGCCTTCGCCGTTTCGCGCTTTGATTTCGCGGTTTATTGCCAGCGATTTTTCATAATATTCCAGAGCTTTTTCGTTATCATTTAAATCATTATTCAAGTTTCCGAGATTATTAAGACACGACGCAATTCCATTTTTTTGACCGATTTGAGTAAAGACCCGGTAGCAAAATTCATTCGCTTCGATGGCGCGTTCGTAATATCCTAAGCTCTTCAAAACAATAGACATATTTGCCATAGTGATTGCTTTGGCGCGTTCATCTTTCAGAGTTTTTCTAACGGCTATGGCTTGTTCATAATATTCCAAAGCCGGAAAAGGTTCGCCCAAATCATCATAAACAGAGCCGATTCTCGACAAAACGCTGCCTTCCTGCACTTTATCATTTTCAGCTTGCAGAATCGGCAATGCCCGAAAATAATAGTCGAGCGACTTTCGCAGTTCGTCTTTGCCGTGGTAAAGCGAACCTAAATTCGCGGTAATTTCCGCTTCGCCGCGCCGGTCGCCGAGATTTTCAAAAATTTTCAGGGCTTCGAGGCAAAGCTGTTCCGATTTTTCCAGATTCTCTTCCAAAAAATAAACCGCAGCTTGATCGGTAATCGCTCTGGCATATTGCGGTTGCAGATTCAGTTCACGAAAAATTGCGGCGGCTTTTCCGTGATTTGTTCGGGATTCCTCCCAATTACTCAAAAGACCGTTGATTTGCCCCAAACCACGATACGCAAAAGCTTGTCCGAAATGATCTTCGGCTTGAGCAAATAATTCGGCGGATTCCCGGAAAACTTTGATCGAATTTTGACGCGATTCAATATCGCGTTTAAAGCTCATTAAAGTTGCCTGATCGTAGAGTCTTTCGGCTTTGATCCGGATTTTGTCCGCATCGGTCGCGGGGCGCAGGGTTTCGAAATTTATTCGATAATCTTGTCCGCCGGCGGCGCCGGCGGCGCCGCTTAATTTCCCGACAAATAAAATTTCAAGGCGAAATTCTTCCGAAGTTTCGGCTAAAAACGAGATTCTTTCCGGTTCTTCGCGGCTGCTTGAATTATTAACCTCATAGATTTTCTGCCCGCCGGAACCAAAAAGTTTTAGTTCGATATCGGATTTTTTTTGATCAATGACAATCCGCGCAAAATCACCGGCTTTCGGTTTTATCAAATAAATATGCGGTTCATTTTCCGATATTTCGCGTTCAATCGGCGTATTCGGCAAAAGTTCTTCCGGGGTTTGCGCTTTTACTGCAAAAACCGAAATTGCTAAAAGAAATAAAATTATCGGATACTTTTTCGCTGCAAACATTTTCGTATTCTCCTTAAATTTGCCTTTATGATTTATCGAAAAAACAATATGTGAGAATTTTTATATGAAAGATTTAATTAAGTTTGACACTCAACTAATCAAAAATTTGCGCGAACATTTTTGATTTTCGCAATTTTGTAACAAATATATTATCATCAAAACAATAGATTTAAGTCTGAAATTTTCTTTTATGCCCGAAACTATTGAACATTATAAACCGCAAAGCGAATTTCAAAACTTTAGAAAAACCGCGTTTAAGGCTTGGACGATAGGTTTTACAGCGGTTCTTTTCTGGGTTTTCTTAATTATGCTCGCGCCGCTTGCCGAAAATTTCGGTTGGACAAATTTTTCAAACGCGATTTACAAATTTTTCAGCTTTTTATGTCATCAGCAGACGGAGCGTTCGCTTCATATCTTCGAACATCATTTTGCCGTTTGTTCGCGTTGTTTCGGCGTTTATTTCGGTTTGGTTTTCGGGTTTATTATTTATCCTTTCATCAGAAAAATTGAAGAAATCGAACCTTTTCCGCGCATCTGGCTGTTTTTATCCCTCGTTCCGATCGGCATTGATTGGTCGCTCGGAATGTTCGAAATTTGGGAAAACACGCATCTTTCGCGTTTTCTGAC
>CAYUGW010000174.1:0-7805 GCA_964444245.1 uncultured Blastocatellaceae bacterium
CGACATTTGCTTCGACATTAAATTCGCGCTTCATCCGGTCAACAATGATTTCCAGGTGCAGTTCGCCCATTCCGGCAATAATCGTCTGACCTGTTTCGTGGTCTGTATTAACCTGAAAACTCGGATCTTCCTGCGCCAGACGGCTGAGAGCGATTCCCATTTTGTCCTGATCGGCGCGGGTTTTCGGTTCGACCGCAACGCGCACGACAGGATCGGGAAATTCCATCGATTCGAGAATGATCGGATTTCCGAGATCGCAAATCGTTTCGCCGGTCGTCACGCTTTTCATACCGCCGATGGCGACGATTTCGCCCGCGCCCGCACTGTCAACATCTTCACGCTTATTGGCGTGCATCAGCATCAGGCGACCGACGCGTTCTTTATTATCTCTTACCGAATTCAAAACATACGAACCGGACGAAACCGTTCCGCTGTAGATTCTGACAAAAGCGAGTTGTCCTAAATGCTTGTCAGCCATCAGTTTGAAAACCAGACCGGAAAAAGGAGCCGAGACGCTGGCTTCACGCGATTCGACTTCTTCGGTGCGCGGTTTGAAACCCTGAATCGCCGGAACATCCAAAGGACTCGGAAGATAATCAATAACCGCATCCAATAACGGCTGAACACCTTTATTTTTGAACGCCGTGCCGGTAACAACCGGAACGATTTTCATTTCGAGCGTTCCTTTGCGAAGACCGGCGCGAAGTTCTTTCTCGCTGATTTCTTCGCCTTCCAGATATTTTTCCATCAAATCGTCGTCAATACTGGAAACCGCTTCGACTAATTTTTCGCGCTCTTCCTGTGCTTTTTCAAGCAAATCGGCGGGAATGTCCGTAACGTCGTATTTCGCGCCCATCGTTTCATCATTCCAGATGAGTGCCTTCATTTGCAGAAGATCTACAACGCCTTTGAATTGGTCTTCCGAACCGATCGGAATTTGCAAAGCGACGGCATTTGCGCCGAGGCGATCTAAAATTGACTGGAACGAGCGTTCGAACGAAGCTCCGGCGCGATCTAATTTATTGATAAAACAAATGCGCGGAACTTTATATTTATCGGCTTGTCTCCAGACCGTTTCCGATTGCGGTTCGACACCGGCAACGCCGTCAAAAACAGCAACTGCACCGTCGAGAACGCGCAAAGAGCGTTCGACTTCCATTGTAAAATCAACGTGTCCGGGCGTATCGATAATGTTAATGCGATATTCCGTATTATTGCGCGTCCAGAAACAGGTAGTTGCGGCGGATGTAATCGTAATTCCGCGCTCTTGTTCCTGTTCCATCCAGTCCATCGTCGCTGTTCCTTCGTGAACTTCGCCGATTTTGTGCGAAACACCCGTATAGAAAAGTACGCGCTCGGTCGTCGTGGTTTTACCCGCGTCAATGTGCGCCATAATTCCGATGTTTCTGAATTTGTCTAAACTAGTCTTTGCCATAACTTTATGATCTTTGATTTTTGACTTTTGATCTTTGATTTTAATTTCTCATCAAAGGTCAAAGGTCAAAGGTCAAAGGTCGTAATTAAAATCTGTAATGTGCAAACGCTTTGTTTGCTTCCGCCATACGGTGAACTTCGTCTTTTTTCTTGACCGAGCCGCTGCGATTGTTCATCGCGTCGAGCAATTCACCGACCAGACGGTCAGTCATTGTTTTTTCACCGCGTTTGCGTGCGTTGGAAACGATCCAACGAATTGCCAAGGTATTGCGGCGATCACGGCTGACCTCGATCGGAACTTGATATGTCGCGCCACCGATACGGCGTGATTTGACCTCAACGCCCGGTGCAACATTTTCCATTGCCTGTTTGAAAATCTTCAAAGGTTCTTCATTCGTTTTTTCGGCGATTTTTTCCATCGCGCCGTAGAAAACCTTTTCAGCAATCGTTTTCTTTCCGGTCAGCATCACGCCGTTGATGAATTTTGTCACCATAATGCTGTTGTAAATCGGATCGGGTAAAACTTCTCTTTTTGTCGCAACTCTTCTTCTTGGCATATTTTTTAGATTGCGGATTGCGGATTGCGGATTGCGGATTTATTTTTAATCCGAACTCCTAAATCCCAAATCCTAAATTCCTTTAGCTTTTCGGTCGTTTCGCGCCGTATTTCGAGCGTCCCTGATTTCTGTTGGCAACGCCCGAAGCATCGAGCGTTCCGCGAATAACGTGATAACGAACTCCCGGCAAATCCTTAACGCGACCTCCGCGAATCAAAACAATCGAGTGTTCCTGCAAATTATGTCCGATTCCCGGAATATAAGTTGTAACTTCGATCTGATTCGTCAAACGAACGCGGGCGACTTTGCGCAGAGCCGAATTCGGCTTTTTCGGTGTTTGTGTATAAACACGCGTGCAAACTCCGCGTTTCTGCGGACTGCCCTGCAAAGCCGGACTCGCGGTTTTGTCTTTTAATTTCTTACGACCTTTGCGAACTAACTGGTTAATCGTTGGCACTTTTTTCTTTCCTTATTTATTAATAACTTTGTAAAAAGTTTCCTCTAACTAAAAACGACAGTAACCTCAAACCTGCCTCTTACCGTTTCAAACGGCAGTTAGCGCAAGCGGCTACTTCTTTAATCAAATTAAATTAAATTCGTTCGGGAATAATTTTTATATAGCGTAGGTTTCCTCTGAAATTCCCTTGTTCAACTTTTCTGTGGCGTGGTTCGATTTTGGATTTATGATTGCGGATTCGGGATTTATTTAATCCGTAATTCCGCTTGTCCGAAGTCCATAACTAACGCTGGCTTTATTTTGCCCTAAACGCTGGAGCGATTTTTAATTTTCTACAAATAAAAACCGCGACGTTTAGTTTTACGCCACAATAATTGTCGGCACGTTTGATTTTTTCAATCAAACGCCCCACGCTTTTCAAAAACAAACAATCAATTAAGATTCTTCGTTTCAGACGTAAAAGTCCGAAACTTCAGACTATACGAATTTGACCAAACTTTGTCAAGCGTAGGCAAAACTATTTAATCGTTTTTTGTTTTTTAAGATATTTTAGCGACAGAACTATTATTCCCTGTCCTTTAGCTTGAGGATTGCTTATTTCTCCTAATGCTGTCAGGACATCCTCAAAATTCTCTTTCGGAAAGGCTTTGATTGCAGAATTGAGGCTGAAGTTTTTTGTCCCGTGTGTGAAGTCGCTGTAATTTAATCCGGAAAAACTAACGGCAAGCGGAGCTTTATCCATATTATAATTTTTAGAATCTTTTTTGATGAGTTTTGCACACTTGTTCAATATATTTACGGCTTCGATATTATCAAGCTCTGAATATATTGATGCCATACCAAATCCGATATTTATCCAGTCTTCATCCGAACCGTTATTTTTTTCAAACAACTTATCGGCTTCACGCAACCACTCTCTTGCCTGCTGAGTATCTTTTTGCTCAATGAGCTTTTGTCCGCCGACAATTAAAATCGCGGCTCTTTGTCGTGGTTCGCCGTTTTTTTGCAGCAATTTATAGGCATCACTTATTTGATCTTTAGCTATTAAATCAAGTGATTTCCGATAGATCAAAAAATAAATGATTTGTTGGCGCAGTTCCTTTTCTTCAATTTTTTCCGCGATGCTCTTAGCCTTCTCAAATTGTTCGGCATCGCTTCGTAAAACGCCCTGGGCGATAAAAATATCTCGCTCTAATGAATTATTTATTTTTTCGGCTTTTTCCAAAAGTTCGTCAAGCAACCGCTCTTTATAATCTTCAAGTTTTTCGCCCTGATTTATTGGCGTAAAATTTGAAGCGGGTGAATCCGGCGCAAAATTAGCATTGGCTCTAATTGCCGCCAATCTTTCACGTAAAGCATTTGAAAGTTCAGGCGAAGAATTTCCGAGTCGAAATAATATTGTATTAATTATTCCGTATTGCTCTCTTGCCGCAGTTTCCGGGTTTGTTTCAGAAATCAGAAACGGCATTCTTAAAATAGCTTGTGCCGCGCTTTGCAGAAATTCCTGAGCCAATGCCGGATAAAGTTGGGCAAGCGGAGTTGCCGGATTTTGGTTTCGGGTTACGGAAATCGTACTTGCACCTTGCGAAGTGGAATTTGCCGTCGTGCTGACTATTCCGGGCGTGTAAAGATATGAATATAAAATCTGTATTTCATTGGCGTTAGTAATTCCGGTGGTGTTTATTCTTTGCAAAGCCGCCCGAAAAACCTGCACGGCAAGTTCGGGATTTTTTATCTGGATTTTGATAAGAACCGCTTGAAAACCAAATGAGATTCCGTCTCTTAAACTTTCTATCGCCAGAGATGCCGCCGCTTCGACATCGGTTTCAACTACCTGCATCGCTATTTGCAGAAGAACCGCGCTTCTCGCTGTGCGGTCATCAAACAATCCTTTATTTCGCTTTTCAAAATCTTCTTCGGCTAAATCCGATAATTCCTTTAACCATTTTTCTGCTAATTCCGGTTCTCTTTTTCTGGCAACGAGCAAAACAGATTGACTTACATCTATCCGATTGGATGAATTACGATATTGATTGGTTTTTTCGTCGGATTCTGTGGCTTGCTTTGCTTTATCCCAAGCTCTTATTAAATAACTTTTTGCAGAAATTGCATCAAAATCCCAGATCAAATCGGCAATTTGCGCTTGTATTTGCGATGAAACTTTTACATTATCCCAACCTTTGGCTTCATTTGCGGTTTGATGCAGGACTTCGATAATTCTTAAATTCAGCGATTCTTGAGCCGCAATTAATTCTTGGTCATTATCACTTTTCGTTTGACTGGAAGGAATACTTTGGGCTGAAAGACCAAGATTTAAAATGAGGATTAGCAAAAATAAAGCGGTAGATTTCATATTTATACATTTTCCAACCAATTTATGAATTCAGATTTCTTATCTTCGCTAACGGTTGCTCCGCCCCAAACTTTTTTAATTATGCCGTCTTCGAGATAAATCTTGATCGGAACTTTTGTTATTTTTAGTTGTAAAGCAAGTAAAGAATCCGCATCGTAATAAACCTTGAAAGGAAATTTATTCTGGGCAATTTCAAGTGTTTCTTTTGGATTTCCATATGAAGTTACGCCATAGAAATATATATCGCTCCGTTTATTTAACAAATCACTTAAAAATTTGGATTCTGTCAAACACGCTTCACAACTTGAGGTAACAAATATCAAAATCACTTTTCCCTTTCTTAACTTTTCGTCGGACAAGATTTGCGAATCAAGATCAATAAGTTTGGCTTCCGGCAATACTTTTGTTCTCTTTTTTTCAATTTCTGCCGTGGGCGAAGATTTCTCTGTTTGCAATTTTGTATAAAAATAAACAAAACTGACACAAAACAATCCCGCAATGAAAACTGTTGCTAAAATCCATTTGAATGGCGAATTCATAATTTTAATTACCAAATTGTAGTTGTCTTCTCTCTTGGCAAACTTGAGGTATAAAGTTTGCCGCCTTCATTGACAAAAAAACTTATGTGAAATGTTTTTCTAGCGTTGTTAGTATTTTCTGTCTCAAAAGGAAAATATATAAAACTGCTATCTCTATATACACTTTTTTTCAATTTCCCATCATAAATCTTAATTGAATAAAAAATAACTATATTTCCCCGCATCATTCTTAATTTATCCGGCACTTTTGATCTAAAAAGGATATTGTTTTTTTCAAATACACGATTTGAGCTAAGCTGGGTTTTATTGAACTTACCGGTCGAAATAAATATTTTGTTTGAAATATCGCCCGGCTTAAGTTGATTAATTACTCCGCCTCTGCTTTGTGCCTGTTTTCCAATTTCATCTTCGGGAATAAAGTATATGTTGTATGAACCTTGGAAACTGCTGCGGCTTTCTTCCAATCCGGGCAAATTGACTAACATTATCTGAAGAGCGATTTTTTCAGCATAGAGTTCAGGCGCGTAAAGATTCGGTGTTACTTTGATAAACGTGGATTTATTCGCTTGAGCTTGGGCAAACTGCACACTAAATGCCTGAAGTAGAAAAATAAAAATAGTAAAATACAATTTTTTCATAGTAGAAGGGCTTTTTACAAAATTAAGTAAATCCTTCTTACTTAATTTTAAGGTTTAAATTAGTTGTTACGAAACATTTGGATCTAAGTCAAGGACTTCAAACAACATATTGCAATTACTGAGACTACCACAAGCACTCATATCACAACTGTAGTAACAATAAAATTCATCTTCATGGGTAAAGTTACATTGCATATGACCATAAGCATTACCTGCAAATAATGTTCCTGCACAACTCTGGGCAAAACTAACTACAGGTATAGAAAAAACAATCATTAGCATTATCCACATAAATGCAGTTTTCAGATTTTTCATTTTAATCTCCTCTAAAATGTTTGATTGTAAAGAATTTACAACATGAATTATCCTCATAATTTCTTGAAAAGCAACAATTATTTCTTGGCGAAAACTGTTTTTTTTTTTTGGCGGATTCTATCATTTCCATCCATTTTGCTTTTCCATTTCAAGTTTTTCCCAATGTTTTTTGCGATATTCGGTTGGAGTTACGCCGTATTTTTTCTTGAAGTCGCGTGTAAAATGGCTGTCGTTCGTCATTCCTACCTGCTTGCCGATTTGATTTATTTGTTCCCATCCGTCTTTGAGCAGTTCACACGCTTTTTCCAAACGCTTTTCGCGCAAGTAAGCAATCGGCGGCTGTCCGGTTTCGGATTTGAAAAGTTTTTGCAAATGGGCAACCGATAAATTAACGGCTTTTGCCATTTCTTCGATTGTCCATTGATATTCTAAATTATTGAGAATTTTATCTTTGAGAAAAATAATTCTTGCATCCATTTTTGTAAGGTTCTCCTAAATTAATGTTGTAGAGATAAAGGTTGCAATCATTATTGCCGCTGCTTTTAATTGCTGTCAAGTTGTCATTTTCGCAAAACTTTGATTAAATCTTCTGTTTGTTTTGATAAAGTTTTTTTAAGAGGTTTGATATATGACGGAATTTGAAAATTATTTAACTAAATACGACGAAGCGACCTGGGATTCGGCTTTGGAGCGGCTGCTTTTCGAGATTCACGAAGTTGACCGAACGGCGACGCAAATCTGGTTTCGCTTTTATCCGCTTGCCTTGCACGAGTTTTTGGAAAACGCCGAAGACAAAGCGAAAGCCGTGCAGAAATTCGTGATGCAGGGCGATTATGAATTAAAAGATCAGATTGATTCGTCGCACAGATTTCTCTACGGTCATCGCTTTTGGAAGGAAGTCAAAGCCGCAATCGAAGCACACGCGGAAAACTTTAATAATGAAAACGTAGATCTTGCCGAAGAAATTCGCCAAATCGCCAAATCTGCCGCCGATAAAGCCAAAAAAGACGTTACATTATTAATAGGAATTACGGCGGTCGGTTTGATGACTTTGCGCCAAGTCGGTTGCGAAAGTTTCAAAAATGCCGCCGGAACGGTCGAAAAACCGAAAGGCGTTTTAAATCATTCGCCGGAGAAAATTCTCGAACTTCGCGCCAAAGACGATTCGCAGGGAATTTTAGGATTTCTGAAAACGGTTGACAAAAAATTTACCGTAATCTACGACGAGGGCAAACAGAACGCGGCTTTCAGACTTCACAGCGATGAAGAAATCGCTTCCGCCTCGGCACGCGATCAATCGCAGAACTGGCGCGAAAAGGATTTCCGTTGCGGCGAAGGCGTGATTCCGGTCGAATGCCGTTCGGCGGCGTGCGGCACGTGTTGGGTGGGAATCTTAGGCGGACAGGAAAAACTCTCCGAAGTTTCGCGTCTGGAAAGAAAGCAAATGAAGGTTTTCGGCTATAAACAGGGCGACGAAGCCAAACCGTTTATGCGTCTGGCGTGTCAGGCAAA
>CAYUGW010000175.1:0-7801 GCA_964444245.1 uncultured Blastocatellaceae bacterium
GCGATAATCTCATTGATCGTCGAATAATCTTTGAGTGCGGCGGCGTTTGTTTTTTTCGGTGTTACTGTTCTCGTTGCCATTTTTAGATTCTACAATTAAAACTTCAGATTCCAAATATTAAAAAAACGACTGGAGCGCAGACAGCCTGTCTGCATGAGCGCATGAGCGCGAAAAAGCCTTTGATTGCAATAAACTTGGTTTTATTTGAACGCTTTTCCGCCGCTTGCGCGACGGTTGCAAGCGGGGACGCTTGCGCTCCAGTCCTTTAAACTGCCGAAGTATGCCCGCTTTTCTTAAACAATAAAAATTCCTTGATAAAATCATCAATATCGCCGTCAAGAACCGTTTCGACATCTGTTTTTTCAAACTTCGTGCGCGTGTCCTTAACCAGCCGATACGGATGCAGAACATAGTTGCGAATCTGCGAACCGAACGAAATATCCTGTTTGGTTGCTTCGAGTTCGGCGGAATCAGCCAGACGTTTTTCGAGTTCGAGTTCGTAAAGTTTAGAGCGCAAAACCTTCATCGCAACGGCGCGGTTTTGCAGCTGCGAACGCTGATTTTGGCACGTAACGACAATATTTGTCGGCAGATGCGTAATTCTTACCGCCGAATCCGTCACATTTACGTGCTGACCGCCCGCTCCCGACGAACGGTATGTGTCAATCCGCAAGTCTTTATCGTTAATTTCAACCTCGATGTCTTCATCGATTTCCGGCGAAACGAACATCGACGCAAACGAAGTTTCGCGGCTTCCGCCGGAATTAAACGGCGAAATACGAACAAGACGATGCACTCCGGCTTCTGCCGAAAGAAGCCCGTAAGCATATTCGCCTTCGACGCGAAAAGTCGCCGACTTTAATCCGGCTTCGCTTCCCGCTTGTTCATCCAGAATTTCAACCTTAAAACCTTTATTTTCCGCCCAACGAATATACATCCGAAGCAGCATCTCCGCCCAATCCTGCGCGTCCGTTCCGCCCGCGCCCGATTGAATCGAGCAGATCGCATTGTTCGCGTCGGTTTGTCCCGAAAGCAAAGCTTCGATCAAGGATTTATCGACATCCTTTTCGAGCGTGATAATCAAATTTTCCAATTCTTGAAGCGAATCTTCATCGGTTTCGGCAAATTCGATCAAAACTTCGGCATCGGAAATCGCGGTTTCAAATTTTTCCTGACTTTCCAAACCGCGTTCGAGCCGGCTTCTCTCCTGCACGATCTTCTGCGCTTTGTCCGAATCATTCCAAAAATCAGGATCAGAGATTTGATTTTCCAAATCTTCGATCCTGATGCGTTTGGCAGGCGCGTCAAAGAAACCTCCCAAGTTGGGTAACTTTATTTTTTATCTCTTCGTATTTTGTTTGCAGTTCTGTTATTTCCATTTTTATTGATGCGCTCCGATATGAAACCTCATTCCTGTTATTGTTCCATCTATGTAGCTTAGCGGACGAAATAAATAATATATATAAACCTTGTCAGATGGGAAAATCAGGTATGCCTGACCGTCTTTTTCCCAAATCTCAATGTTCGTTTGACGAAATATTCCGTAGCTCAAAATATATATAAAACCCAATATAAAGACTGCAATTAAAATATTTCGTTTCATACTTTCGTTTCTATTTCCCTTTTTCGAAAACTCCAGAATAATAATCCCAAACTGACGATGATCGAAAGCCACGCGAACCAATCGCCGTATTTTACATAAAAGGTCTGGTTGCCGTCTGATCTGGTCATTGACCAGACGCGGATTTCTTCCGTGTAAGATTCCGATTCTTCCAAAACTTCGCCGCGTTCGGTGATATATGCCGTGATTCCGACGTTTGTCGTTCTGAGAACCGGACGATTCGTTTCGACGGCGCGGAAAACCGCGCTTGCCAGATGCTGGCGCAAAACTCCGGTTTTTCCCAGATAACCGTCGTTCGTCATTTCAATTAAAACGTCCGCGCCGTTTTTAACAAATTCGCGCGAAAGCGTCGGGAAATGCGATTCGTAGCAGATCATAATTCCGGCTTTTACGCCGCCGATCTCGAATAAATCGTATTCCGTACCGAGTTCGAAACTGCCGACCAGCGTCGGAATCGAATTTTGAATCGCTTCCGGAACGGGCGCATATTCGCCGAACGGAACGAGGAAAATCTTATCATACTGCCCGATTTTTTCGCCCTTTTGATTGACTAAAATGGCGGAATTAAAATAGTTTCCTTTCGCCCGGTTCGGCTCGGCGGAATTGAAAAGAATATAGGCGTTATGTTTGAGCGCGAAATTCCTGATAAATTCCCGAAATTCCGCGTCGTCTTCATACATAAAATTCATCGGCGATTCGGGGAAAATTACGAGCAGAGGTTTTTCCGCATAATCTGTTTGCTCAGCCTTTAATTTCGCCAGCCCTTCTTCGGCAAGCCGTACGTGCCGCGTTCTTAAATCGAGCCATTTTTCATAATTCAAACCGCTCATCGGAACATTTGCCTGAATCGCCACGACATTCGTTCGTTCGGGATTTTTCGATTTGTCATTTGCATCTAATGAAATATCCTGACTTGGCTGGCTGAAAACGACCGTAAAAATCATAAAGGCAATCGTAAAAACCGGAATAAGCCGGAAAAAGGCGTTTATTTTTTGAACCGGCAGAAAGATAAAGGTAACGAAAGAATTCATCAGCAAAACCAAAAAACCGACCAGATAAATGCCGCCGAATTGCGCCGACTGAATAAAATTCGGGCTGAATGCTTGTGAATAGGCGATTTCGTTCCAATTGTTAAAAGTTATGTGATAGCGCGCAAATTCCAGCGCAGTCCACAGAAACGGCGCGGCAAAAATCGCATAACTTCCCAATCTTTTTAAAAGAAGCGAAAGAAGCGCGGCAAACACCGCCGAATAAAGCCCGACAATCGAAACGATTATTAAAAGCAAAAGATACGCGACCAACCACGGAATTCCGCCGTAAGTAATCATCGCAAAAGTCAGCCACCAGCAAGTTCCGAAGAAAAATCCCGTTCCGAAAATCCAGCCCAGAACGGCGGATTTTACCATTGATTCCTTTTCGCGCTCAATAGCATAAAAAAGCGGAACAAGTCCGACCCATGCAATGAACGCCAAATCGAAATCGGGAAATGAAAGCGTCAAAAGAATGACGGAAACAATTGCCAAAATAAAATTCGCCGGCTTCGGCAATTTAGCCTTAGAAAAAAGGAATTTCATTTTCACAGTTTACCAAAAAATCTTTCGGGTTGTGAGCGGGCAAGCAAAAACTTCTTTCAAAATCCATTAAAACTCATAAAATCAACCGTTTAGGTCAATTTGGAAGATTTTCAATCAAATTGAGCGGTCAGATTGAAAGACAGCGCAAAATCTGTCACCGCAATAGTGACGGTTTTTGTCAATTTACCGGAAATTTGTTGTTTTATACGTCAAATTGAGCATTTCCGTCAACATTAAAAGACAAATCCTTCAGATTGAACGAAAATCGGTATATTTATTAAAAGTATTGAAAATACGTGGTTTAAAAGTAGGAGAGCCTGATCTTTTCAGATCAGGCTCATAATGGAAAGACAACTGAAGGAACGCTCGGAAGGCTTAAAGCACAGTGGCAAACTATGCTCGGAGAAGAGTTGGCGGCGGGGTCTTAATGTTTCCATCAAGCTAGCCACTCTTTCATATAGCACGTGGCGTGCCACAATTTAATTTCAAATTTCAAATTCCAAATTTCAAATTAAAAAACCCAATAAATATCAGGCTAATTATTTTTTTCCGGGTTAGAATCCGTAGTTAAAACACGGGAAAAATATAAAATTCATCTGTCAAAATCACGCAAAATGTCACACTATTTGGAACATCTCTCAACCAGACGCTCTAAAGCGAGCGAATCCTGATAGTTTTCATCAATCGCCAGTGCCGATGCCGAATAGTTTTTCGCTTGCAGACACTCGCCTCTTTCCAGATAAATCTTGCCCAATGAAACGTGCGCGTCAATCAAACGGTTATCCCAAAACAGTGCGGTCTTAAATGAACTGATCGCTTGGTCCAGATCACCGCGCCGCAGATGGATTTTGCCGAGCGTCAGATAAGCCTTTGCGCTCATCGGTTCGCCGACAAGAACTTTTCTTAAGACAGCCATCGCTTCATCATCGTTGCCGTCTTTGTAAAATTGATCGGCTTGCGCGAGCAAATTATCGGTTTCGCTCGTCGCGGTTTGAATCGGAGTTGCTTGTTTTTTTGTCAAAACAACGCTGACAAACTCGCGGCGCGAAGGCTGTTCGACTCGTAAATCTATATCATTAATAGATTTTGAAGCCTCCCAGCTTTTTTCGAGCGTTGCGTATCTGTTATTAATTGTCAAAAACCGCCGTGCTTGATTGTCCATATCTGCGGCAGTCGCATCGCCAAGCGGTTTTAATGCTTTCGATAAAACAAAATATGATTCGCCGTCGCGCGGACTGCTGACGATTACCGAGCGAATTTTTTCGGCTGATTCCTTAAAATTGTTGTTTAAGAAAAGCGCGACTCCGTAATTAAACGCCGCGTTCAAATCATTCGGCGCAGAATCCGAGGCTTTTTTCAAATATTCCAGACCTTCATTAAGAAGTTTGTCCGAATTGCCTTTATTCTTCGTTTCCGCTCTCGATGCCTGCACGGCGATTGCGCCGAGAGTGTTGTAAACGCTCGTCAATTTCAAATCATCGGCAAGCGGTCGCAAAACGGCGAGCGCCTGTTCATAATTCTTTTGTTTCCACTGAATCAAACCCGTGTAAAAAGCGGCTTCCGCATAATTGGAACTTTCGGGCGGAATTTGCGAAAAATACGCGATGGCATCCGCGTTTTTCCGCTGATTCAAATAAATATGACCGAGTTCGAGCGCGGCTTCCGAATAAATCGCGCCTTCTTTTTCATCGGCATAGATCCGCATCGCGTTTTTCAAAAAAATTTCGCGCGTTTCCAGATTCGAAGCCGAAAGCAAACTTTTGATATACGCTTCAAACGCTCTTCCGGGAACTTTATTTGCCGATTCGATAAACTGATTCTGCGAAAACGGCAGGGCTTTGTCGCGCTGGTAAAGAATCTGATACGCGACCTGTCCCTGAATCGTCTGCAGATTTTGCAGCGCGTCCGTTAAATTTATATCACGCGTAATGCGCCGCCCGTCGGGAAATTCCTCGCTCAAAAATCTGCCTTCATTGACGCGGATGATTTTTGCCGTCACGCTCAAACTTGCCGCCACATCGCCTTCCGCCGGAATTATGTTGTATTTTCCAAAGATAAGAAGAGTCGCGCCCGATTCCCGCGCCAGTTTCAGGGAAGTTGCCAGACTCGGCAAAACCGTCAAAGGCACACTCAAACGCTGTTGAATGATTTTGCGTTCCTGATTTGAAATGACATTCAGACCGGGAACTTTCAACAAATCCGACAGCGAATCGGCAAAACTTTCGCCGACCCAGTTAAATTCCGCCTTATTTGAAGTATTTTCAAACGGCAGAATCATTATGGTATCGGTGTTTTTCTGCACCGCCTGCGCCTGCACCGAAATAAAGGCAATCGCCGTTAAAACAAGGCTGTATATAAATTTTTTCAACATATTTCTTCCTAAAATAAAAAATTCGCTTGAAATGCAAGCGAATCGGTTTAGCAAATATGATGCGGTTTGCTTAAAAAAAGATGGTATCCGGTACGGGATTCGAACCCGTGTTGCCGCCGTGAAAGGGCGGTGTCCTAGACCCCTAGACGAACCGGACACAAAAATCAGTGTTTATAGCTGAATCAAACACTTGCAAAAAAGGAGAAAAATAAATTATTCAAACAAACTTGTACAATTCAAATATCACTTGCCAACGCAAAACGAACTGATAGAATAACGCACACTATTTTTTTTTGTCAAACTTGTTTAGAGAATTTTTTCACAAAAGTTTTCTCACCTTGTAACTCTGCGGATGTTTTTCTATCATTCAAAGACAAAATAAAATTCTCCGAACAACTGAAAAATGAGCGAAAACAAACCTAAAAGAGTATTTCTGATTGACTCGATGTCGCATATTTTCCGGGCATATTTTGCACCGATGGGCAGAAAAGGCGGCGAACCGCTGCGCAATTCCAAAGGACAGGTTACGCAAGCCGTTTTTGTTTTTACGAATCTTTTGCGAAAGCTTTTAAACGACGAACAGCCCGATTACGTCGCCGCCGTATTCGATACTGCCGAAAAGACCTTCCGCCACGACTCCTTCGCCGATTACAAGGCGAACCGCGCCGAAATGCCGGACGATCTGGCTTCGCAGCTTCCCTATATTGAACGGGTTTGCGAAGCATTCGATATTCCGATCTTGAAAATGCCGGGTTATGAAGCCGACGATATTATCGGAACTCTGGCGCAAAAAGTCGCCGAAAAGAAGATGCAAGCCGTGATCGTTTCAAACGACAAGGATTTGTGCCAACTCGTGCGCGATCCGTATATCGTTTGTATGCGGCAGAATTCGCAGAATATTAAAAGAAAGGTGCAAGTTCCGCCCGTCGAAATGTGCGACGAAGCGTGGGTTGAAAACAAATTCGGACTTCCGCCGTCGAAAATCATTGATCTTTTGGGTTTGATGGGCGATGCAATCGACAATATTCCCGGTGCGCCCGGAATCGGCGAAAAAGGCGCGTTAAAACTCATTTTGGAATTCGGCTCGGCGGAAGAAGCGATGAAAAACGCCGACCAAGTTACTCATAAAACTTACCGCGAATCGCTTCAAAACAATCAGGATTTGATTCGCCAATCAATCGAACTCGCCACCGTTCACAAAGAAGTGCCGATCGAACTCGATCTCGACGCGCTCAAACATAATCAGCCGAACCGCCAGCTTGCTTATCAGCTTTTCAGCGAACTCGAATTTAATACTTTAACCAGAGAATTTGCCGATTCCGCGCCGCTTTTTTCCGGTCTCTATGATTCGCCGAACGAGAAAACCGAAACGCGTTACGAATTGATTTCAAACCGCGAAAATTTAGACAAATTGATCCGCCGCCTGTGGGAAACGGAGTACTGGAGTTTTGAAGTTGACGCGTCGAATTCCGATTCAAAAGGCGGTTCTTTTGCCAAAAAACCGCCGCTCGGACTGGCGATTGCGACCGCCGCCGGCACGAGTTTTTATATTGATCTGGAAAATTTCGCCGAGGGAAAGGAGGAAGCCGTCAATGCCTTACGCGATATTTTGTCGAACGGATTTCTGGAAAAATGCACGCACGATTACAAAGGAAATCTTGCCGCTTTGCAAAAACTCGGCATCGAACCCGAAGCCGTTACCGACGACACCTGCATCGCCGCCTATCTGCTCGATTCGAGCCGCGCCAAATACGATCTGCAAACGCTCGGACGCTTGAATCTGAATCGCGAAACTGCACTTGAAATTCCCGCAAATTTTACCGAATCGCAGTTCAGAACCTGCGAACGCGCCGATTTTACGTTTCAGCTCGCGCCGATTCTGCGGCAGCAGATTGTCGAAAATGGTTTGGAAGAAATTTATACGACGATGGAACTGCCGCTCATTTCCCTGCTTTACCGCATCGAAATGACGGGAATGAAGATTGACGATGTTGCCTTGAAAGGTTTTTCCGATTTTATTTCGACCGAACTCGAAACGCTGAAAGAGAAAATTTTTAAGATCACAAACCGCGAATTTAACATCAGTTCGCCGAAACAGGTCGGCGAGGCTTTGACCGAATTAAACATCGAAACGCGCCATAAAACACCGACCGGACAAATTTCGACGAGCAAGGACGTTCTAAATGAACTCGCCGAAACTTATGAGATCGCGCAATTTATAATTGATTACCGCGA
>CAYUGW010000176.1:0-3348 GCA_964444245.1 uncultured Blastocatellaceae bacterium
TGAATAAAACTTATTGGTGAAGTATATCGGAACACCTGTGTATGCAATACGTCCATAAGAATTAAAAAGGTTTTCGTCTTTGATTCGACGAAAACCTTTTTCTGTTTATTCAATATTCCGCAAATATTTTAGCGATTTGCGGCTTTTTGCCGGTCGTGTTTTCCCTCAGCTATTTCTTCGATCATTTTTTTGTTAAACGCCGGAATATCGTCCGGATTACGGCTCGTTACCAGACCGTTATCAACGACAACTTCCGCGTCAATCCATTTCGCGCCCGCGTTTTCGAGGTCGCGTCTGATCGTATGATACGAAGTCATTTCCCTGCCTTTGACGACTTCGGCATCGATTAAAATCCAGGGCGCGTGGCAGATCGCGGCAACCGGTTTTCCCTGGTCGAAAAATGCCTTGACAAAACTCAGAACCTTTTCATTTGTCCGCAGTTTGTCAGGATTCATCAAGCCGCCGGGAAGTTCGAGCGCGTCGAAATCAGCGGCGTTTGCCTCGTCAATCGTCAGATCAACTTTGATGCTTTTGCCCCAATCCGTTTCGTCCCAACCTTTTATTTCAACGCTTTCGAGCGAAATGACGAAAACCTCCGCTCCGGCTTCTTCGAGAGCCTTTTTCGGCTGGAATAATTCGCTTTGTTCAAAACCGTCTGTTGCTAAAATTGCTACTTTTTTTCCTTGTAATTTGTTATTCATAAATTCTAAAACTCCTTCATCAAGCGAAAACAAAAAAATTGTGTTTTAGTTCGGTTCATTTTCGCTTTTCGGATAGTAATTACTACAATTTTTATGCCATAATTGACAACATACCTAAAAATAAAAAAAAAGATTTCCACAAAATTGAAAATCAAAGGCAATTAACTCTATCTAGCCAATACGCGCCGTTTCAATGATTTTGTGTAAGCTGTGAACTCAAAATATGGATTTTCAAAACAAGTGGCGCAAAAGCTTTTACAAAAATGACCAATAAGAATCCTACGATAAAGTTTTTATGGAGAGAGATGCAGGATAAACTAGCTAATGAAAGCGGTGTGTCGGTTGTTACCGTTGATGAAAATTCGGCTGTTTTAACCGAATCCAATGACAATTCCATTTGTCAGGTTTTGTATAATTCCGAGGAATTTGCGCCGAGCTGTGCAAAATACTGCGGCAGGGCTTTTAATATGGCGACCGAAGCGAAAAAAACGGTCGAATATAAATGCTACGCCGGCTTAAATTGTCTGGCAGTTCCGATTACAAAGGAAAACCGACAAATTGTCGCTATTGTCGGCAGAACTTTTTTGAAATCACAGGATTATCGAGTAGCGACGCAGCGGGCGATTGACGGCGATTGGCAAAAATTTTCACGGACAAAGTTTTTTGAAAATGTAATTTTGAGCGGTTCGCCGCGACATCTCGAAATGGTCGCCGGACATTTCGAAAATCTGAGTCAGGAAGAAACAAAGGCACTTTTTCAATTAATCGAGAAAAAACAAAGCGGCGGCGAAAAGAAAAGAAAAGTTAAATTGACGCAAACTCAAAAAACGGAAATTAAAACCGAAAAGACCGGAAAAACGGAAGTCAAAAAAACGGAAAAATCTGTTAAGGCAGATTCCGCCGAAACTCAGGAAATATCCAATTTGATTGATGAATTTCACAAATCTACCGAACAAAATCAGATTCTTTCGGACAGATTCGACAGGAAAAACATCGAAGAAGCCGAAGAAGCCGCCGTTTGGCGTTCGCTTTTCGGTTCGTTGCTCAATCTTTCATATAAACAAGCTTGCACGGCAATTTTGCAATTTTTGCAAAAACGCTATTCGATTTCATCCATCGCCTGGCTCGAAAGATTCGATAATCAGCTTGAAACAATCCTCGCGGGCGGAAAATTAAAAGATTTCCCCTTGCGCTTTAAGTTTTCGGCGGATGATCGGCGGCTGATCGAAACGCTTCGAAAAGGCGTGCCGCTCGAACTTAATTTGCGCCAGAGCAAAGAAAATGCGCCGCGCATTATTCAGCTTTTCCCGCTCGGAGTCGGCGGCGAGATCAGAAACGCGCTGGTCATCAGCGACGAGATAAAAGAGTTGGATACTAAACGCCAGATTTCGCGTTTTTGCCAGCGAGTTTCTTCGGACATCGAAATACTGCATCTGCGCGAACAGCTTTCGCACCGCGATTGGCTCGAACGCGCCGTACAGGTTTTTAATGAAAGCGTAAAACATATTGATTCGGAAGATTTCTGGTCGAGTTTGGCGCAGATTTTGTCGGAATTATTAAAATCCGAACGCAGTTCGCTTCTGATTTTCGATGAAAAATCGGATTCTTTTTCGGTCAAAGCGGCAACCGGAACAAGAGCGGATTTCTTAAAAAAACAAAGCGAACATATCGGCGAGCGAATCGCAAAAAATGTTTTAAAAAAAGGCAAACCATATATTCGCAGAGATTTACGGGAAACGGATGCAAGTGCCGCGCCGCTCGATTGGAAGTATAAATCAAATTCTTTTATCAGCTATCCGATCAAGATTGCCGGCAAGGAAATCGGCGTTTTGAACGTCACGGACAAAACCGACGGCGAAATCTTTGATCAGGTTGATCTGGAGCTGCTCGATGTCATCGTGCCGCATCTGGCGGTTTTGATTGATCGGGCTTTGCTCAAACAAAAAGCGGGCGAATACGAACATCTTTCGGTTACGGACGCTCTGACCGGTTTGCTCAACCGCCGGTATCTGGAAGAACGTCTGACCGAAGAACTGCAACGCTCGAACCGCCACGGTTATCCGATGAGTTTTATGATGATCGACGTTGATAATTTCAAATCTTATAACGACACGTATTCGCATCTCGAAGGCGATAAAGCCCTGCGTCTGGTCGGGCAATGTTTTAGGGAAATTCTGCGCGGCGCGGACGTGGCGGCGCGTTACGGCGGCGAAGAATTTTCGATTCTTCTGCCGCAGACGAATTCTCCGGAGGCGGAAGCGATTGCCGAGCGAATCCGCGAAAAAGTCGCGCTGACACGCTTTCCGAACCGCCAGGTAACAATCAGTATCGGAATCGTCAGTTGTTCTTCGAGCGTCAATTCCGCCCAGGATTTGATCTGGGCGGCTGATACCGCGCTCTATGAAGCAAAACGACGCGGGAAAAATAATGTCAAAGTTTATGAACAGTTGAATTTAGAGGAAATCTCGGAAGAAAGAAATCTGGAAATAAAACACGGGTGAGTGAAAGGTTAAAAGTGAAAAAGTGAAAAAGTGAAAAATTTTTGGTTGAATTTGATAAATCGCACATTTTTCAATTCGGATTATCTCTTTTTTACAAAAATCGAAAACCGAAAAGCCTAAAAACTTTTTCACATTTAAACTTTTTC
>CAYUGW010000176.1:3448-7779 GCA_964444245.1 uncultured Blastocatellaceae bacterium
TTTCACATTTAAACTTTTTCCTATCTCTCAATTTTTAGGAAATCATCATTAATTAGACTTTTTTATGGGTGGAAACATTTTCGCCTTGAGAATAGTATTTGAAAAAAATAGATGAGCAACATAAATCTTAGAAAAAAAATAGCCTCTGTTCCGGAAGAAGATTTTATCGGCAGAACCCACGAACTCGAAAAACTTCTACATCACGGCAAAGGTAAAACCAAATCACACGGACTCCTTCTATTATCCGCTCCGGCAATCGGTTCTTCGGAACTGCTGCGACAAACTTTCGATCATTTGTTTTTCAAACAAACCGAAACAATTCCTTTTTATTTTTCGCTCGAAAGTTCGGATAAGACAATCAAGCAAACCGCTTTGCGCTTTCTGCAGACGTTTCTCCGACAGGTTGTCGCCTTTCGCCGCAAGGACGAGAAAATTCTCGACGCATCGCCGGATATTGACGAACTGGCACAGCTTTCCGCCGCTTCCGACGGGTTTTGGATTGATCGTCTGATTGCGAGCTGCCGCGCGGAAAATGTCTCAAACGACGAAAGATTATTAATCAAAAATTGCCTGAGTGCGCCGCTTTATGCCGCCGCGCACGGCGTGGAAATTTTCGTCATGCTCGATAATCTGCACGAAGCCGAACATCTCGCCGGCGCAAGCGATCTGATCGAAGAGATCAAAGGAATTTACAGCCGCGCCGACGAAGTAAACTTTGTTCTGGCGGGCAGACGGCGTTATCTGCTCAACGCCGTGCAAACCGGAAACACACAGCTTTATGAAACCGAGATTCTGCAATTAGAACCGCTCGATTTTGCCGATGCGGGAATTTTGGCGGAAAATCTGGCGGAAAAATACAAAGTCAAGATCAGCGATCAAACACGCGATTTGATTTCCCGTAAATTTTTGGGAAATCCTTCGTTTATCAGATTTCTGTTTCAGGCGGCAAAGGAAAAGGGGTGTAATCTCGAAAATTTTCACTATGTCGAACAGGTTTATGCGGACGAGATTTTTGAAGGAAAAATCGGCGGATTCTATGATGCGGTGTTCGATGAAATCACGCCGAATAAGGAAATTCAAAAACACATAATCTCGCTTTTATACGACGTTTTAACGGGCGAAAAAAGAAAAAGCCCGCTTGACGCGTGGCAAGCGCGGCTCGGGCAAAACGATACGGATTTTTACCGCACGATGCGGCTTTTGAATAATTTCGAGATTATTCGCCTGACCTCGAATCTGGTCGAGGTGATGGACGAAAACGAAACTTTGACCGATTATATTTCAAAGCGGTTCGCGCTCGAAATCCAGATCAAACCGCGTGTTCTGGTCGTCGTCGAAGCTTTGAAAAAATTCCTTAAACGTGCGCCGAATACGATGGCGAAATTTTACCGGCTCAATTCGGCGATCGATCTGCGCGAACTTTTGGGAATCTTTAACTGCCAGCAAATTCCGCCCGATCTGCTCGATTACGAGATTTTCAAAGACCGGCACAAAGGCGTTGAAGACATCGAAATTTTAGAATTTCTGGATAAATCGGAAGAAAAAATGATGCTGCCGCAGATCGTCTATTCCGCGCCGACGGTCGAATTTTATCCGCCGATCAATCAATTTACCGACGCGCAGCATTCTGCCGTCGCGCTCGGTTTTGAAACGGCGAATTACACGGACGAAAACGAAATTATCTGGCTTTCGGCGGAGATCGAAGCGAAACTCGAAGCGACCAAAGAATCGGCGGAATTCTGGTGCGACCGTCTGGAAATGGTCGCGCTCGTTTGTAATTTTCAAAAATACAAACTCTGGCTGATCGCGCCGGAAGGTTTTTCGCCCGAAGCCATCGAAGTTCTAAAGGAAAGAAACGCGCACGGTTCGAGCCGCAAGCAAGTTCATTTACTGAAAAAATTCCTGAAGGCGGAAGACGCGATCGGTGAAAAACGCAATCCGAACGAATATGAAATGGTCGTACCGATGGGCGAAGACACGGAACTGATCGCCGCCCACACGGTCGAAGAAATCGCCCGCCGCCACGAATTCGAGCCGAAGGCGATCAATCAGATAAAAACCGCTCTGGTCGAAGCGTGCATCAATGCGACGGAACACAGCCTGAGTCCCGACCGCAAAATCTATCAAAAATTTTCGGTCGAGGAAGATAAAATCATCATCACGATTTCAAATCGCGGCGTGCGCCTTTCAGGTAAAAAGGCTTTGGAAATCAGCCCGAACGATGAACGGCGCGGTTGGGGTTTAAAGCTTTTAAAGACTCTGATGGACGAAGTGAAATTCGAGCAGGTTGATGACGGAACGCGCATTTCGATGACCAAATTTTTGAAAGTAATGGATAATAATAAATCCAAAAAAGTTTCGGCGTAAAAAAAATTTGACAATTCTCGATTAAAATACTAATCTCGAATTCTAAATCTTACCTGTAGCAACCGAAAAAAAATGAATATGTCTGTTCAAACCGGAGGCGAAGCGGTGACTGTTTTTGCCTCTGATTACTTAAATAAATTAAGCGGCGAGATGATAGAAAGAGAGTGTAAACACTACTTGAATGAAGGGTGCAGAACACTCGAGGTCAATTTCAAAAACACGGAAATTGTCAACAGCATCGGAATTTCGATTCTGTTGGGCGTAATTGACGCGGCTTCCGATGTTGATGCCAGCCTGATCTTTTCCGATGTCAGCGAACACACAATCGAACTTTTTGAAATGCTCGGTCTGACCAATCACGTTATTCTAAAATTAAGATAGAATTGATTTTTTGTTAAATATTTTTCTGCGTTCCGCCTTCCACAGTGCGCTGATTTAATTCAGCGCACTTTCCGACGAATAAAGGGTAAAAATAAAATTTTCGGATAAAACTGTTTCAGTTAAATAGTTGTCCGCCTCCCGTTTGAAAAGATATGAAAGAAAACCAAAATAAACTTATCTATACTTTCGGTGCATTGGCAGAGTTAGGACAAGAAATTACAAACCGGCAGAGTTTTCAGGATATGATTCGCACTTCTCTGCATCTTCTGCTGGGTTCGCTGGCGATTATGCGCGGCGGCGTGGCGCGTTATTCGCGATTTCGCCACGAATTGAATATGATCGCCGTGCGCGGTTTGGGCGAAGATTTCCCGCCGAGTTTTGCCGTTTATCACGAAGATGAACAGCAATTTCTGCTGAGCGAACTTTCGGCAATCGAAATCAGTCAGGCAAAGGATTTACCTTTTATCCGCCATTATTTATCGGAAGACCGGAAAAAGCGCGTCGAATTGATCGTTCCGCTGATTATTCAGGACGAGATCGTCGGCTTGATTTTTTTGGGCGAAAAGGCAAACGGTGAACCTTATTCGAGTTATGACAAAGAAATTATCTGCGCGATGGCGCGCCACATCGGAGTCGGGATTTCGCAGAGAAACTTAATGGTCGAGATCGAACGCCGCAACACGGAAAACCTGCGGCTTTACGACGATCTGCGCTTTACATACAAAAATACCGTCAAGGCATTTGCCGCCGCGATCGATTACAAAGACAAATACACCGAAGGTCATTCGGTCAGAGTCGGGAAATACACGGAAATCATTGCCGCCCAGCTCGGCTGGAACGAAGAAGAAACCGAAGGCGCGGCAATCGCCGGCTACCTGCACGACATCGGAAAAATCACGGTCGAACGCAATATAATCAATTCGCCGATACGGATCAACGCCAAGGAATCTGCTGATTTAAACAAACATCCGGCGGTCGGTTATGAAATTTTACTGCCGATTCATCATCCCTACACGGATGTTCCGCTTGCCGCCAAATATCATCACGAACGTATTGACGGACGCGGTTATCCCGACGGTCTGGAAGACCGCGAGATTCCGTATATTGCGAAAATAGTAAATTTAGCCGATTCCTTCGACGCGATGACGACCGACCGACCTTATAAACGCCGCCGCGTGGCAAATGAAGTGATCGAAGATTTGCAGAGAAATTCCGGCAAACAGTTTGCCCCCGAACTCGTTACGGCTTTTTGTCAGGCGTTATTAAATGAATTAACCGGAAAGGTCAAAAGAAAGGTTTTTCACCGGATGCTCGGCAAGGATTATCTGCAAGCTGAAACGATCGTTCCGCAATTGAAAGACCTTTTAAATGGATTAAACGGAACTTCGTCGTTGACTTTGATAAGTTTGGATTAATATTTTCGTTGTTGTTTGTCGTCCCGTAATTAAAAGTTAGTTTAAGCGTATCTGAAGTAGAGGCTGACGATTTCGTCAGAACTTATCCTTCTCAAAGATTCTAAAACTTTGGTCGCCCATTAAAAATGAAATATAATCAGATGTAATTGTTAATTTTCGTTCATAAGG
>CAYUGW010000177.1:0-7730 GCA_964444245.1 uncultured Blastocatellaceae bacterium
GGCTAAATTCAATTTGTCGCTACGCGACTGAATTATGCACAGGCTTCAATTAATTATGGTTTAATTAAAAGTGTTTAAATCTGACTCATCAAATAAATGGCGCGGACGAATTTTACGTTACGCGCCTTTGATTTTGTGGCTCGGCGTGATCGTTTGGACTTCGTCGGGTTCGGCTTCGATGTCGAATACTTCGCGCTTTATCCGTCCGCTTTTAGAGTTTCTTTTTCCTGACGCAACGGAAGCTACCTTACTAATTTATCACGGCTACATTCGCAAATTCGCGCATTTTGCCGAATATGCCGTACTTGCTTTTTGGGCGGTGCTTGCTTTTTCAACTTCGTCCGTTAAATTTTTGCAAAAATACTGGTATCTGGCGGCGTTTGTTTTAGTTGCAGTTGTAGGTTCGCTCGATGAATTTAATCAGAGTTTTAACCCGACCAGAACAGGTTCGATTTATGACGTTTTGATAGATATTTCGGGCGGATTATTTATGATTCTTGTTTTTGCCGCAATCAAAAACCTCTGGCAGAAATATAAAAACTGAAAAATCTCCGACCGAATAATACGGATTTTGCGGTTTAAAATTTTGTTTCGGAAGAATTTTGTGGCATATTATAACGAACAATAGATGGCATAAAACCGTATATCAATTGAGTGATTTAGGAAATTAAAGGAGATAATTAAAGATGGGACTTTGGGATAAAGTTAAAAACGAAGCATTAAATCAGTTTATTGAAGTTATCGAATGGCTGGACGAATCGAAGGATACGATTCTTTATCGTTTTCCGGTTCACGGGCAGGAAATTAAAAACGGGGCGCAATTGATCGTGCGCGAATCGCAATCGGCGGTTTTTGTTCATGAAGGACAGGTGGCGGACGTTTTCGGTCCCGGAAAATACACGATTGACGGCGGAAATACGCCGATTCTGTCGAAACTCGGCGCGTGGAAATACGGCTTTAATTCGCCCTTCAAATCGGAAGTTTATTTTGTCAATACGAAACAATTTACCGATATGAAATGGGGAACTTCCAACCCGATTATGCTCCGCGACGCGGATTTCGGCATCGTTCGCCTGCGGGCGTTCGGCGCGTATTCTCTGCGCGTGGCTGATCCGGCGCAGTTTATCCGGGAAGTTGCCGGAACGAACGGACATTTCAACACCGAAGATATTGACGGACAATTAAAACGCGCCATCGTTACCGAATTTTCCGATGCGGTCGGCGAAATGAAAATTCCCGCGCTTGATCTGGCGGCGCAATACAAGGAAATCGGCGAAGCGATTCGCGCCAAGATCAATCAGGATTTTAATTCTTACGGTCTCGAGGTCACGAAATTCTACGTCGAAAACGTAAGCTTGCCGCCCGAAGTCGAAGCGGCGATGGACAAACGCGCTTCGATGGGCGCACTCGGCGATGCCAGCAAATATATGCAGTTTCAGGCGGCTGATGCTCTCCGGGATGCGGCGCAAAATGAAGGCGGCGGCGCAGGACTCGGCGCAGGCTTAGGCGCAGGTTTTGCGGTCGGCGGTCAGATGGCAAGTGCTTTCGGTCAGCAGGCGCAAGGCGGCGGTCAAGGTCAAGGACAATCGCAAGGCGGGCAATCGGTGGCGTGTCCGAATTGCGGAAAAATGAACGAAGCCGGCAAAAAATTCTGCGGCGAATGCGGCGGAAAAATGGAAGTTTCCAAAGTTCCCTGCGTCAAATGCAACGCTGAGCTGCGCGAAGGCGCGAAATTCTGCTCGGAATGCGGTTCTTCGCAGGAAAAAGCAAAATGCGCCACATGTCAGGCTGAACTCGCTCCGGGTGCAAAATTCTGCCCCGAATGCGGAACGAAAACCGAAGGCGCTTAAGTAAAAAAGCAAAAGGCAAAAGGCAAAAGGATAAGAGAAGTTTTTCGGCTCTTATCCTTTTTTTATAATCTTTGCGCTTTTGCGTCTTTGCCACTTTGCGTTAAAATTTTCTTTTAATTTATAAAAATCTCGGAGTAAATAATTTTATGGCAATCAGTCCCGAACTTTTAGAAATTCTGCGCTGTCCGAAATGCAAATCGGAAGTCAAAATCAAAGACGATCAAAGCGCTTTGAAATGCGTAAACCCCGAATGCGCTTTGGTTTATCCGATCCGCGACGAAATTCCCGTGATGCTCGTCGAAGAGGCGACGGTTGAGAAATAGATGAGAAGGGGAGAAGGGGAGAAAGGGAGAAAGGGAGAAAGGGAGAAAATTTCGCCGTCAGAAAAAATCGTCTCGCCGTCTTTGCGTCTTCAAGTTTCCGATTCTCAGATAAATTGGCAGAATGTCCGAAAAGTTCTTGTTGTCCGGCTTCGCTCGATCGGCGATACGGTTCTCTCAACACCTTCTTTGATTGCTCTTCGCAGATTTTTGCCCGAAGCACGGATTGATATTCTTTTGGAAGATTGGGTTGCGCCCGTTTTGGAAAATTTCGACGCGGTTGATAATATTTTAAGTGTTTCAAAGGATTTTAAGGAACGCTTTCGGCTTGCCGGAAAAATCCGCCGGACAAAATACGATGTCGCCTTTAACCTTCACGGCGGAACGACCGCCGGATTTTTCGTCCGCGCTTCGGGCGCGAAATACCGCGTCGGTTACAAAGATTATCAATACAGCTTTCTTTATAACCGCAAACTTTCTTCCGCCAACGATTTCTGGCAACAGGAACAAACTCATTCCGCCGAACAACAGCTCGCGCTTTTAGGTTTCGTCGGCATTCCGGTCGAAGACAAACCGAAAACACGCCTTAGTGTAAGCGAAAAAGCATTAGATTCAATCGAATCAAAAATCAAAAATCAAAAATCAAAAATCGCCCTGCTTCATCCTATCGCCGCGTTTGATACAAAACAATGGGCAACGGAAAATTTTGCACGAGTTGCCGAATTCTTGGGCGAAAAAGGTTTTCAAACGGTTGCTATCGCAACCAAAAAAGAGCGTGAAGTTTTAGAAAATCTCAAAAAACTTTCCAAAGTTCCGATTCTGACTTTTGACGATTTAACTTTGCCGGAAATCACGGCTTTGGCTTCACGCGCTAAAATCTTTGTCGGAAACGATTCGGGAATCGCGCATATCGCGTCGGCTGTAAACACGCCGAGCGTCGTAATTTTCGGCTCGTCAAACAGAAATCACTGGCGACCGTGGACGGACGCGCCGCATGAAATTGTCTATGAAGAATTTGCCTGTCAGCCGTGCGCCGGACGTTTTTGTAAGGAATTTGATGAACCGAAATGTATTTTGAATGTAAAAACCGAAAGCGTGATCGAAGCAGTTGAAAGTGTCTTACAGACAACTTAATATAAAAATGCTGCACCCAATGCAAAAAACGATTGATTTTTATTAAATTGAAGGAGACTTTATGAAAAACTTCCAAAAACTTTTTAGTCTTGTCTTACTGTTCTTATTTTCTCTTGCTACTTTAAACTCTACGGCATTTTCACAAACAAATTCTCTGCCCGCAGGATTAAACAAAGATTCAACATTTGAAGAAATTGTAGATTGGCTTAATAAAAATAGTTTCCCAAAAGCAACCGTCGGTATGGAATCAGATGGAAACTCCAATTATGGGTCGGACGATATTCCAAATAATGCAACTACATATTTTGAAGAAGCAGTTTTTGCTTCGGGATTCAAACTTGATAATGGCGGGACATGCAAAAGACTGGATTTGACTAATGATTATATTCGCTTACTTAGCTTTGGGACAAAATATCCTGATCCTTCAGAAGGAAGCTTGCAGGATTTTAGAAAAATAAATAATGACCAAAAAGTTTTTTCGGGTGAGTTAAGAATTCCTTTAGAAAGACTAAGTTACAAAAGCGGAAATAAACCCAAACAGTTAAAAAGTAAAGATAAAGCCTCAGTTTGGTATTCGACCTATTCTTACAAGTCTGATTTTGGAGGAATTTTTAAGGGAATAGGTTTGATATTTAATAGAGATAAAGCAATAGATATAATAAAAGATCATTTTGAAAACGGAATGCAAGTTAGAGTCAAAGGGGCAGATGCTGCGGGTGATGACGAATCATTTTACGGAAGCAGATTATCTTTCCGATTTGAAGACAAAGCCGCGAATGAAAATTTCGATTCCGCATTCCGCCAACTTATCAAGATTTGTAGCGATAAGTAGTTCACGCATAAGATTTCTTACTTTGAAAGAATAGTTCTACGGCTCTTGCAAAGTCAAAAGAAAGAATTTTTTCCCGCGAAAAGGCGCGAAAAAGCGCGAAAAAAAGAAACGGTTTTTTGGATTTTGTTTTATTTTCGCGCACTTTCGCGCACTTTCGCGGGAAATTTCTTAGTCTTTATCTATTTTGATGCGACTTTGTAAGAGCCGTAAAGAATAGTTCAATAAAACCTGCTCGTTTCTTGACACTTTCCCTTTATCCAATTAGTATTTATAGTTTCGGCTCTAATGCCCGAATTGTATCTTTATGTTTGAGTCTTTATCCGACAAATTAAAGAAAACGCTGAAAAATCTGCGCGGCGAAGGGAAACTTACGCCTGAACACGTGGATGCGGCTTTGCGTGAGATTCGGATGGCTCTGCTCGAAGCGGACGTAAATTATAAAGTCGCGAAAGATTTTATTGATACGGTTCGCGCTAAAGCGGAAGGGCAGGAAGTCTGGCAAGACCTGAAACCGCACGAACAGGTTGTCAAGATCGTCTATGACGAACTGGTTAATTTGTTTGGCGGAACGTCTTCGAGATTAGTTTTTACCAAGCAAATTCCGAATGTCGTGATGATCGTCGGTTTGCAGGGTTCGGGTAAAACGACTTCGACCGGAAAAATCTCGAAATGGCTCGCGGATAATCAGGAACGCAAACCGCTGCTCGTTTCGGTTGACGTTTATCGTCCGGCGGCGCGTGAACAATTAAGAGTTGTCGGCGGCGCGGTCAAACAGGCGGTTTATCAGGATAAGGAAACCAATGATCCGCTGACGCTCGTGCGCGGCGCAATGCAGCACGCGCAGGAAGTCGGTTATGACACGCTTTTAATCGATACTGCCGGTCGTCTTCATATTGACGACGATCTGATGGTCGAACTCGAACAGATCAAGGCGGAAACAAAACCCGTCGAAGTTTTGTTCGTCGCGGACGCGATGACCGGGCAGGATGCGGTTCGCTCGGCGGAAGAATTTCATAAACGAGTCGGAATTACGGGCGTTGTTTTAACCAAAATGGATGGCGATGCACGCGGCGGTGCGGCACTTTCCATTAAACAAGTTATCGGGCAGCCCGTAAAATTCGTCGGTGTCGGCGAAAAATACGACGCCATAGAGCCGTTTTATCCCGACCGAATCGCGCAGAGAATCCTCGGAATGGGCGATGTTCTGACGCTGATCGAAGAAGTTCAGGGCAAGATTGACGAAGAAGAAGCGCAGAAACAGCTCGAGAAAATGACGAGCAATCAGTTTACGCTCGAAGATTTTCGCGCTCAGCTCGGACAATTTAAAAAGCTCGGTTCGATGTCGAAACTGATGAAAATGCTGCCCGAACAGATGACGGGCGGAATGCAGCTTTCCGACGAACAATCGGAAGAAGTCGAAGCGCAGATGAAGCGCACCGAAGCGATCATCGATTCGATGACCAAAGCCGAACGCCGCGATCATAAAATTATCAACGCCAGCCGCAAAACACGTATTGCCAACGGTTCGGGTTCGACGATCTCGGAAGTCAACGGGCTTTTGCGGCAATACGAACAGATGAAGAAAATGATGCAGCAGATGAACCGCGGCGGACTTTTCTCGAAACTCGCCGGCAAAGCGATGGGCGGAATGGGCGGCGGACTCGGCAATATGCTCGGCGGCGGTTTAAGCGGTCTGCTCGGCGGCGGCGGCGAAAAACAGGATTTTGACAACAATTACGATGAAGTAACCGATTCATTAAGCAAACGGTTAAAGAAAAAGAAAAGACACAAGAAGAAAAGACGTTAATTGTTGATTGTTAATTTGAGTTTTCAAATCCTGACATTAATGAACAATTGATTATTAGCTGACGGAATGTGTAAGACGAGTTTTAAAATTTAGAAGTGTATCAGTATAGCTGAAAAGTTATCTGATGAAGTGAAGGAATCTTTTAACTGATTTGCAGATTGAAAAGATTAAACCGATTATTGAAGAACTTTTGCCGAAATTAAATGCTTATAAGCGTTCGATTGAAAATGCGGCAAAAAACAATTAACAATTTACGATTAACGATTAACGAAAATATATGTTAGCAATTAGATTAATGAGAATGGGCGCGAAGAAAAGCCCGTTTTACCGCGTGGTAGTAAAAGAAAAACGCTCCAAACGCGACGGCAAATATCTTGAAAAACTCGGCACGTATAATCCGATGACCGAACCGGCGGAGATTAATCTCGATCACGACCGGATCGATTATTGGATTTCGGTCGGCGCACAGCCGTCGGAAACGGTTGCCAGCTTGATCAAGCACAATCCGAAAATGACGGAAGAAGAAAAAGCCGAAGCGGTAAAAGCGAGAGCCGAAGCCAAAGAAGCCAAACGCGCCGCTGAAATGCAGGCGAAAGCCGACAAATTAGCCGCGGAAAAAGCCGAAGCCGAAGCAGCGGCAGCCGAAAAAGCGGCGGCGGAAAAAGCCGAAGCTGATGCGGCGGCAGCCGAAAAAGCCGAAGCCGATGCGGCAGCGGCGGCAGAAGCAGAAGCGGCGGAAACCGAAAGCGCGGAAGCCTCGGCACCGGAAGAAACCGAACCTTTGACCGAAGATGACGGAAAATCTGATGCGGATAAGTCAGCCGAAGATGACGGAAAATCCGACGCTGACAAATCCGGTGAAGGCGAAGAAGATGGAAAATCTGATGCTGATAAATCAGGCGAATAAATTTTCGCAAGTCTTTTGAAATCAGATAAAAACCGACTTCCGAAACTTTCCGAAATCAAATTATATGAAAGAAGCTGTCGAAAAAATTATAAAAGCTTTGGCGGATCAGCCTGACGCGGTCGAAATCTCGGAAACTTCGAGCGAGAAAACGACTGTCATCGAAGTGCGCGTCGCCGAAGGCGATATGGGACGGCTCATCGGGCGGCAGGGGAGAACGATCAAGGCGATTCGCAGTCTGCTCTTTATTGCCGGTCAAAAACAGAACCGGCGTTTTAATCTGAATGTGCTTGAATAGTCTATTGAGTCTATCGGGTCTATTGAGTCTATCGAGTCGAAATACTTCTTTCGACTAACAGACTCGACAGACTCGACAGACTCGACAGACTCGACAGACTCGACAGACTCGATGAACTTTGTAGCAGTTGCTAAACTTCTGAAAACACGCGGGTTGCGCGGCGAGTTGGTCGCCGCGATTTTGACGGACTTTCCCGAAAGATTTGAAAATTTGGAAAAGGTGTTTGCGGTCGGTGAAAACGGCAAAACGATTGAACTCGAAATCGAAAAATTCTGGTTTCAAAAGGAAAGAATCATTTTGAAATTCAAAGATTTCGATTCGATTGAAGCGGCGGAAACTCTGCGGAATTTCGAGATTTGCGTTCCCGAATCCGAAGCGGTCGAACTCGAAGAAGAAGAATTTTTCGATTGGGAATTGCAGGAATGTTTTGTTGAAACCATCGAAGGCAGGAAAATCGGAAAGGTGCGCGAGATTATGCGAACGGGCGGAGCGGAAATTCTGGTTGTCGAAGACGCAGAAGACGCGAAAAAAGATTATCTGATCCCGTTTGCCGAAGCGATCTGCACGGAAGTTGATATTGAAAAT
>CAYUGW010000178.1:0-7679 GCA_964444245.1 uncultured Blastocatellaceae bacterium
TTTATGTGAGATTTCAGCTTTTCCGAAACTGCTTGTGTTATTGTTTCCTGAATTTCAAAAATATCTTCAAATGGCTGGTTTAACTGCGTTCCCCAGAGTTGGGTTCCGTTTTCGACATCGGTTAATTCGACTCCGATAATTAAATTATCTCTGATTACACGGATTCTTCCCGTTAAAATTTTTGCAACATCGAGTTTTTTTCCTACTTCCTGAATATCTATATTTTTATCTTTGTAGCGAAACACGGTATTTCTGGCTAAAACTCTGAGATTGGGAATATACGAAAGATTATTGATAATGCTTTCGGTTAAACCGTCAGCCAAATAATCTATCTCTTCATTTCCGTTTTTATTTTTTAAAGGAAGCACTGCAATCGAATCAAAATCGGCTTTTTCGTTAGGACTTTTAACCGGGAAATTAGCAGCTAAAAATTCTTTCCAATCATCTTCGTCAATCGTATAAACTCTCGAAATAAACCGGTAACCGCTGCCCGGAACAGTTTCGATAAAAGGCTCTGCCTTATTTGCGCCCAGTAATTTACGGAGGTTTGAAATATGAACAGCCAGATTACATTCTTCGACAAAGCTGTCTTCCCAAACTTTATCTAAAATTTCGTCCTTACCAGTGACTTTGCCTGAATTTTCAATCAACAATAAAAGAATATCAAACGCCCGGTGAGAGATTTTGAGCATATTATTGCCTTTGAAAACTTTTCGCTCGATTGTATCCAGATAGCAATCACCGAATTTATAAATCTTTAAAGATAACGCAGAGTTTTTGATATTGTCTGTATTTTCCATTGATTTCACCTCTAAATAAGTGGTCTTATTTTAGTGGAAAAGAATTAAAATGCAACGAAATTTTCAACATTTAGAACTTTTTAGAATCTTTTAGAACTGTTAAAGACTTACCGGGTGAAAAAATTCTAAACTGTCTTCACTGGAAAAACAAACGTAAAAATTCACGAATAGTGATTTGGGAGCTTCGCAATTCGTAGTAGTTGACAAACTCTTGAAATACTTACCAGACAAGAAAAGTTCAACAATAGCAATTTTTACATTGTTTAAGAAGTCGGATGACTTCTTCGGGGGATCCTCACCTCCTCACCAATATATAATTTGAAAGATACTTTGGTAAAGTAAAAATCAACCTGAACAGCCATATTTATTTTCGGGATTTGAAATTATAAAACAGCAATTATTCGGAATTTTTCAAGCTCATTTTAATTGAAAAATTTTAGCGAAAAATACTTTACTGCTGAAAAAAGACCAAAGTTTTAACGGGGATACAATCGCGACCTTTTATTTTGTATTGAAATTTATTGAAAAAACTCAACGATCTTTTATTTGAGAAATTTACCTTAATTTTGGGCTTTTATTATGTGAAAGCCAACCTACTTCAGGCTTCACATCTTGAAAATCACCAACACAGCCGATTTTGTTGATATGTCGAATAATTCTTACAAATTTACAAAAATGAATCGGAAATCTTTCTGCAAATTCCGGGTTTCGATTTTTTGTGATAATAGTTTGCAAATAATCAAATTTATAAAAATCGTAGGAAAAGTGGATTACCCTTTCATTTAGCGGATAATCGGCTTTTTTCAATTTGTCGCTTACTTTGTAAAAAGTAGTAATTTGAAAATTAAGAAAAGTTAGAAAAAGTTCTTTGATGCAAAAGATTTTGATTTTATTTGGATTTGCTGGCTTTTCTGTTTCTTAATTAACAGAAAAGCCCGGTTGATAATTGGCGTTATCAACCGGGCAAGTTTAGTTAATCTAAAGAACTGATCGGTTCAAAAGATGCTAACCGTAAACATTTGCATCTTAAACCTTCCGTTCATAAAAATCAATCACATTTAGATATTCATACCCAAAGCCGGATGTGTAATTTCACTTCCTCGGATAAGGATTGATGTCTGTTTAACAGCCGAGAGAAAAAAAATTATGTCGAAAAAGAAAAGAAAAAATGCGCTCAAAGCCGATGCTCCGACCGAAACCGGAGTGTCAACTAATATAAAAAATTCTGAATCAAGCGAAAAATCAGTTGAAACGATTACTTCCCGGAAGGACAAAACCGAGGGGTTTATACGGAAATTTTCGTATCTGAAACAGCATTGGATAGCGGTCGGGGTAATCGCCGTGCTGTCGCTCGGAGTGATGGGAGCGGGGCTGAAATATCTGGAAGACGATGCCAAGCGAGTACTGACAGATAGAAACAAGGCAACGTATTTAAAACCGTCAAACGAAGGACTTCTCTCGAAGATCAATCCGTTTCTTTCCGCTCCGATGCCTTCTCCAACACCGCAGCTTTCAAAAGAATATATTTATGCCGGCAGTAAACTATTAGCGGTTGAAGATACCAATGCTTCTGCCGCGCCGCCGGCTGATCTGGCGGTCTGGCGACCTTCGACCGGAGTCTGGTGGGTTTTGGGCGGCACCGGTTCCCAACAGATTTCGCAAGGTTGGGGAGCATCCGGCGATCTTCCCGCTCCCGGCGATTATGACGGCGACGGCAAGACCGACCTTTGTGTTTTCCGGTCTTCCAACTCGACCTGGTATGTGATGCGAAGCAGCGACGGCGGAGCCGAATATTTCTATTTCGGAACGACAAATGACATTCCCGTTCCGGCGGATTATGACGGCGACGGCAGAACCGATGCCGCCGTGTTCAGACCGTCGAACGGAACCTGGTATATCAGATACAGTTCTACCACCCAACTGGTTTCAGCCCAGTTCGGACAAAGCGGAGATATTCCGGCGGTCGGCGATTATGACGGTGACGGCAAAGCTGATCTGGCAGTTTGGAGAGGAAGCGGCACACCGACCTTTTATGTCTATCGAAGTTCGGATGCTTCAATGCAGTGGCAACCTTACGGACTCGCGGGAGATGTTCCGGCGGTTGCCGATTATGACGGCGACGGGCGTGCGGATTATTCGGTCAGGCGGGGCAACAGTTGGTATGTCTTAAAGAGTTCCGATTGGCAAACCTTGACCTACAATTGGGGACTCTCGACCGACACGGAAGTTCCGAATGATTATGACGGCGACGGACGAGCAGATATTGCCGTTTGGAGAGGCTCAACGGGTGTTTGGTATATCCTCAACAGCGCGGATTCCTCAAACAGAATCGTGCAATGGGGCGTGCCTGGAGATATTCCCGTTCCGGCTTTTTACAGAAGATAGCCTGAATGAGAGAACTCATCGGAACATAAGGGAAAACGACAAAGGTAACAATTAAATTCATCGGATGCAGCAATAATTTCTTGAGGAACAAGAGAAAATGAAGAAGAGCCGACTCACATTTGGCTCGTTGAGGAAAATCGAAATGAAAATTGAATTGACCAAAGAATCGAATATCGAAAAGAAACGGAAAAACACGACAAACGGTTTCAGACGAATTGCCCTGAAATTTTCAATTAGCTTGATTTTAGCTTTGGTTATAAGCAGTTCCGCCGTTTTTGCACAGGAAAACGAGAATACGGCTGACCGGGCATTAAAAGGGAGCGGGCGGGTAAATCCTTCGACTCTGGCAATGGAAATCAGCATCCCTCTCGGCAGTTATCCGGGGCGCGGGATCAATGTGCCGATTTCCCTGAGTTATTCCTCAAAAGTCTGGCGAATGGAGAGTCTCGAACAAACATCCACAAGTCTTGGAGGTTCGCCTTGCTACACGGTTAGTTATCCGATGTATGGCGAAAAATCGGCATCGGGCTGGACGACCAGTCTTGAAACACCTTATATCGAATATACCGGCTGGACAGATCGTTTTACTGCACAGGGCTTTCCCGTAATTGAAAGGACTTGCGAAGATATGGAACCACCGCAGCCGACAGCGGAAATCAGAAGAATAACGCTGTATATGCCGAGCGGAGAAACTCACGAACTCCGGATGGATGCGGCACTTAACAGTCAGGGAAACACCGATCGAAACGGGTATTATTACGCGGCGGACGGCTCGAACATCGTTTATTATGAAAATTCTTCATCAAATACTTATAAGTTGATGATGCCGGACGGTTCTTTTTACGAACTGGAAAATCTTTCGTCCCCGGCTACTGTCGGGCAAAGAAAAGCGACAAAGTTCATTGACCGAAACGGTAATTTTACGAGTTATAATCCGTCAACAAAAATTTGGACGGATACTCTGGGAAGAAGTTTATCGGCACCTATCGGCACCTCAGCACCGACTGCGCCGGAAATCAAGACATATCAGTTGCCGGGGATGACCGGAGAATATAAATTTCACTGGAAGAAACTCGAAGACGGTCTGACAAATCCGGCTGATCAGCTGAAATATGCGGGCGATGTTTATGATGCCGGAACGGGGGGAATTCCGGTATATACTCAAAGACCGGCAGGCAATTCTTTATTTCACTCGAACGATATAAGAGATAATCAGGTGAGAAATTCCGTTCAATTGTTCAATCCGGTCGTTTTAACAAAGATCGAACTGCCGACCGGACAAAGCTATGAATTTTCATATGATGTTTTCGGGCAGATCGATAAGATCAAATATCCGACCGGCGGTGAAGAAACTTTTACGTATCAGCAGGTTTTACCGCTCACACCGGTAGTTCAACCGTGGTCGGATGTCAGTTCGCAGACAAATCGGGGAGTTCAAACCCGTAAATTGTATAAATCGGCGGGCGCGGCTCCATATCAATGGACATATTTCACAACGTATGTCGCGCCGCAAGGCTATAAGATTTCGATCATAAGCCCCGCCGATATCTTAACCGAGAGATTCCTTTATCGCGGCGCACCGCTGTGTCAAGGGTGCGATGTCGGCGACTACGGATTCAGCAATGCGACGATCGGAATGCCATATGAAACAAGAGTTTTTGATGCATTGGGCAGCAGCGGGGTGCGGAAATTGGTTTCCAGAAATAAGACGCATTGGACAAAAACCTCATATCAGGCAGGAGCGGGAAGCGCCGATTGGCATCAGCGGGTAACACACGAAGAAAGTTATATTTACGATCCGGACGGAAACGGTGATTATGTCAAAACGACCTCCAAATATGAATATGAAGATTTATCAACCATTGACAAACCGCTCTTAAGAAAGAAAACTTTGCAATATGCTTTTGAAGGATCATCGGGGAGTTCGCTAAGCGATCCGCTGCCCGAACCGGGAGAAAGCCCCGAAGGAAACCCCGTGCCGATGCCGACACCGACACCGCCGACACTGCTGCGGACAACGGAAGACACCTATTTAATAAACGATCCTTCCGTTACCAATCGTCAGAGTTACAAAGACCGTAATATGGTCGGACTCGTGACGGCTTCGGTTGTCAGGGACGGAGCGGGAACGGTTGTCTCCAGAAGCGAGATGAAATATGACGAGAGCGGTTATTCGCCGACCGATTATGTCCGGGGAAATCCGACTACTTCCAGAGTTTGGGACAGCACGAAAGGAGTTTCGACAAATTCGAGTGCTTATATTCAAACCCGTGCCAAATTCGATAGTTACGGCAATCAATATGAATCAATAGATGCGAAAGGCAATACGACTACAACACTATACGATTCGACGCATCACACCTTTCCGGTAAAGGTTACAACACCGATTCCGGGAAATGGAACGAATGGTTCGAATACGGCATTTGAAATAACCGCGACATTTAATTTTACGACCGGACTGCCTTTAACGACAACCGATGCCAACGGACTTGAAACCAGAATCGCTTACGATCCGGCAACTCTGCGACCGCTCAATACCAAGACTTTTTACAATAATGTGCAGGTCGGCAGTCAATCGGAAACCGTTTATCACGACGAAACAAATAATTATTGGGTAAAAAACCGTTCGCAAATTGACGAGAATAACTGGGCGGAAAGCATCACTTATTTCGATGGTCTGGGACGCGCTTACAAAGTCGAACAGATTGATTCCGACGGCAATATCTTTGTGGATAAGGAGTTTGATTCCGACGGCAGAGTTTTAAGAGTCAGCAATCCATACCGGAGCGGCGAAGCCAAACACTGGACGACGAATGTTTATGACGATGCGAGCCGGATCAAGGAAGTCGTTTTGCCCGACGGAGCAAAGGTAAAAACCAAATACGGCGTTTTAATTTCGGATATCGTCGGCATCACCAAGCAGATCACCGATCAGGCAGGGAAAAAACGTAAAGGGGTTACGGACGGCTTGGGCAGAATGGTGCGTGTGATCGAAGACCCGGACGGTCAGGCTCTGAATACCGATTATGTTTTTGACACGCTCGGAAACTTAAGGAAAACTGTCCAGGGCGAACAGTCAAGGTATTTTTCATACGACAGTTTAGGAAGACTTCTGCGGGCAAAACAGCCGGAACAGGATACAAATCCGAATCTCGCGCTTTCGACCGCCGATCCGATCACCGGGCATAACGCGTGGTCGGTCAGTTATGAATACGACAATAACGGAAATATCACAAAAACAACCGATGCGCGCGGCGTTTCCGTCGAAGCGACTTATGATAATTTTAATCGGATAATCAACAGGAATTATTCCGATTCAACACCGGATGTCGGTTTCTTTTACGACGGCAAGGGATTAGGATCAACTCCGAATTTTTCGAAAGGCAAAACGACCAGAGTTAATAACGGCATTTCCGAAACGCGATATACATCATTCGATGTTTTCGGCAGAGTTTTAACGCACGAGCAAATTACCGACGGACAGACTTATTCAACCGATTATACCTACAATCTGTCGGGATCACTGATCGAAGAAACCTATCCTTCAACCAGAAAAGTCAAGCATATTTTAGATGATGACGGCGATCTTTCTATAGTAAAAAGCAAAAAAAACACGAATGCGGCATTTTATAATTACGCCTCGAATTTCACGTATGATTCGACCGGCGCGGTTAAGAAAATGCAGCTCGGCAACGGACTTTGGGAGAATTACTCTTACAATAATCGTCAACAGGTCACACAGATCGGATTGGGAACAATCGATAGCGGACAGGATTTACTTAAACTGGAATATGGTTATGGTAATAACACCGAAAACAACGGCTCTTTAAGAGAACAGAAAATCACCGTTCCGACCGTCGGACAAGCAAGCGGATTTACAGCGGTTCAAACCTATACTTACGATGATCTCAATCGCCTGCAATCAGCGGAAGAAAAGGTTTCCGGTACAACCACCTGGAAGCAGACTTTCAGTATTGATCGCTACGGCAATCGCCGATTCAACACGACAAACAACAACACGACCACATTAAGTCAATCCGCGCCTGCAAAGGTTACAAATCCGTTAATCAATACATCGGACAATCGCTTTCAAGCCGACCAGGACGGCGACTCGAATATTGATTACGATTATGACGAAAACGGAAATCTGACTCTGGATGCCGAAAACAAACGCTTTGTTTATGATGCCGAAAATCACCAAAAAGCATTTTTCACCGGCACGAATCAGACAACAACGCCGGATGCGGTTTACCATTATGACGGCGATGGTAAAAGGGTGAAGAAAATTTCTGCTGGCGAAATAGCAATTTTCGTGTATAATGCTGGAGGAACACTTGTCGCGGAGTATTCAACCGAGTTGGCACAAACGCCGCAAGTGAGTTATTTGACACAAGATCACCTCGGCAGCCCGCGGGTTATCACCAATAAATACGGCATAGTTACGACGCGTCGGGATTATTCGTCATTCGGCGAAGAAACAATCACGGCAAACCG
>CAYUGW010000179.1:0-7667 GCA_964444245.1 uncultured Blastocatellaceae bacterium
CTAATCGCGCATATTTTCGAGATAAATCCGCTCTAAATCGGTGTGTCCGATTTCATCGGTCGTCATTTCCGTCATCAAGCGTCCGTGTTTCATAATCCCGACGCGCGTGCCTGATTCTTTCGCTCTGAACAAATCGTGCGTCGCCATCAAAACGGCGCAGCCGTTTGCGCTTAATTTTTTTAATAATTCGGAAAATTCGTTCGAGGCTTTCGGGTCTAAGCCGGAAGTCGGCTCGTCCAATAAAAGCGCGGACGCTTTTTTCGCCCGCGCGATGGCGATGCCGACCTTTTGCCGCATTCCTTTTGAATACGTCGAAACGCGCCCGTCGGCGGCTTCTCTCTGAAGTCCGACCTCATCGAAGAATTTGAGCAAATCTTCGCGCCCGTAATCTTCCTGACCGGCGAGCGCACTGAAATATTCGAGATTTTCCAAGCCTGAAAGATTTTTGTAAAGATTGACCTGTTCGGGAATGTAGGCGAGAAATTTCTTGGTTTCGAGCGGCTTTTCCGTTACGTCCAGACCGTTGATCAGAGCCTTGCCGCTCGTCGGGTTGATGAAATTTAAAAATAAATTGATCGTCGTCGTTTTGCCCGCACCGTTTGCGCCCAAAAGACAATAAACTTCGCCCGCTTCGATGTTCAAATTCAATGAATCGAGAGCGGTGTTTCCGTTGTAATTTTTCGATAGTTCGACAGCTTTCAGCATAAATTTTTTCCTGAATTTTTTGGATAAGTTTGAATAGGCAAGTATTATTTAAAGAGAAAAGGCGGGAAACAATTTTTTTATGAATTGCCGCTAAGAGATTTTGAATGGGCGATTCGCCTTAATGAAAAGTTGAGTTTGAAAGAAGTTTTTCTTTGGTGAGCCGGCAAAAAAAAGAGCGAACGGAGGAAAAAATGTGAATTCTTCGTCCGTGTCGCTCTAAAGTTTCCCAAGTTTTAAGGATTTAACGAGTTCGATTAAATCATAAACGAGTGAGATTTTCTGTTGTTATTTCATAAACTGCTGTTTTGGATTTATGAGTAGTTTGTTTCGGCAAATCAATAAAAAAGAGGTTGAAGAAAATTCTTCAACCTCTTTTTTTCTGACGAATTCTTAAAACTATTCGGCGTGCGAATGTCCGAAATGTGAATTCGGATTGATGGCGAAAACCGTCGGAAATCCTTGCGGAATATCGTCTTCATCAACGGGATGTCCGCAGATCGAGAAATCCAGACCGGAATTCATAAAGGCGATTTCCTCCATTTCGTAGAAAAAGCTCCCTTTTGCAAAAAGCGAAGAAAATGACGCGATCGAATCGTCTTTACGCGGAAGTTTTTCATTTGTCATCGCCGAATTGTAGGCGAAAGTCGCCATAATTACGGCTGAACGCTTGAGGTCTTCTTCCAAAATGCGGTCGGCGACATCCTGCGTCGTGTGCCAGGTTCGCGGAAAATATTCAATCGGGTCTTGAATAAACTGAAATCCGGGAAGCCCGACGGCATCAAACGCCAGGTGATCCGTTCCGCCCGTGCTGGCAATCGTCGTGGTCGTCGCATTCAAATCTTCGAAAGGCGTGAGCCATTCCTTAAAGATCGGACGCGCATTTTCGTTGCCTTGCGCGTAGATTCCGCGAATTTGTCCCGTTCCGTTGTCGAGATTGTAATAAGCGGCAAATTTATCAAACGCCGGTTTTTTGACGATATTTACTTTGTCGCCGTTTCTTTGAATCTCGGCAAAGTTTTTCGCCACATAACCGCGTGCGCCTAAAAGCCCCTGTTCTTCGCCCGTCCAGAGTGCGACGCGAATCGTGCGGCGCGGTTTCAAACCCGAAGCCTGCAAAATTCTCATCGCTTCCATAACGACGGTCGTTCCGGCACCGTTGTCGGTCGCGCCCGTTCCGGCGTGCCACGAATCGAGATGCGCGCCCATCATCACGACTTCATCCTTTAAATCCGTTCCCGGAATTTCGGCAATCGTGTTGTAGCCCTGCAGATCGTCTTCATAAAATTTCACGCCGAGTTCGACCGTCATTCTGACGGGAACATTTTGCTGAACGAGGCGATGCAGACGATTATACTGCTCGACTTCGGCAACCATCTGCGGAACGGTTGCCGGTGCGCCTTTTGAATAAACGCGCATATTGCTCGGCGTGCCGTCCGCATTCGGAACTTGCGGAATGCTCGCGCCCATGACGCGGATCGTTCCGGCATTGACACTCGGATCGGTTTCGACCAGCATCGCTACGCCTTCATCAATCAAAAACTGAAACTTCCGCTGCTGAAATTGAAACGCGGCGATTTGTTCAGCCGTCGGTGCGCGGCGGACAGCCGGCATTTGAGGAGCAGGAGCTTGTTTTTCCATGTCCGTCAAACTGGCTTCCGTGCGGCGCGTCGCTACCGGTTCAAAACCGGGCGTTACTTTGCCGGGCGCATCGTCCAGAATAATCGCATTTTTTAATTTGCCTTTATATTTAGCGAGTTCTTCGTCGTTTCTGGCGTTGATAATCATCACATCGCCCGTTACTGCGCCGTTCGTGCCGGGCGACCAGGCTTTCGGAAAGGCTCGGAAAGGCATATATTCCGGTGCGATGACCGTTGCCGAAAATTTCGTGATTTCCCAACCGCGACCGAATTCGCCCCACGGATCGATCATCGCGTTTTGCAAACCCCATTTTTCAAACTGCTCTTTCGTCCATTTATTGGAACGTTTTTGCGAAGGCGAATTAGTCAGACGCGCACCGATCACATCGGTTAAATAGTTCATCGTCTTCATCGCTTGCGAGCGGTTCATACCTTCATCTCTGATTTTGCCGAGTGCATCATTCTGCGCCGCTGCCGCCGTTTGTCCGAAGGCGGACACCGGCATCAAAAGCGCGGCGATAAACACCGACGAAAAAATTTTCTTTAATAACATTTATAAATCTCCTGATTTTTAAGAATTGTTCCTACGATTGTAACGCATTTAACGGGTATTTTGACACTAAGGTTTCACTTTAACTAAGGATAACCGCACAAATTTACAAAAATTTACAAAATTGCGCCCAAAAAAAACTGCTCGAATAAATAGATGGAACGTTTTATCGGTAAAAACGACCGCTTATTAAAAAAAAACGACTGTTTAATGAAAATAAATAACGAGGGCGGTAAAAACCTATAAACTAGCCGATTCTGTTTTTTTTCGGGAAATAAAATTTATGACGTATTTTCAGACATTCAAAATAAAAAACATCTGGGACAAAACCGGAGCAATCCTTTCCTGGGTTTGCGCCGTTCATTGTTTGACTCTGCCGTTTTTGACGGCGGTTTTACCGGTCGTCGGCTTGTCATTTCTGGCAAACGAATTTGCTGAGTATGTGTTGATCGGAATTTTGATTTTAATCGCTTTGGTCAGCCTGATTCCGGCATATCTCAATGAACACGGCAAAATGCGGACGCTTCTGCTGTTTGCCGCCGGAATCAGTTTTATCTTTTTTGCCGATAAATTGTTTGAAGAAAATTTTATCGGGAAAATCATTTTTGTCTTCATAGGCGCGGGATTGATTACGATTTCGCATATTGTGAACCGCCGTTTATGTCAGAGTTGTCATAAATGTTGTGAACGCGAAGAACATTCATTGCGGTAAAAATACATTTCATTCGCGTCTTTTGACCGTTCACTAAAAAGAAATTCGTTTCATTTTAAACGCCGGTTGATAATCATTTATTCTTACTATATTTAGAAAATTCAATAATTTTAGAAATTTCAGAGGGTTTATGCCAAACATTTATAAAACGATTTTTTTTGGAGCATTTCTTTTATTTGCTTCGACATTTACTTTCGCTCAGACGGGAACGGTGAGCGGAACGATTACGAGTGAAGTGAACAACCAGCCGCTCGGCGGCGTTTCGGTGAAAATTCCGGCATTGAGCCGGACGACCGAAACGAACGAAAACGGCGTGTATGAATTTACAAATTTGCCGAACGGCAGCTACACGATCATTACGCATCTCGAAGGCTTTTCCGACCGGGCGCAAAGCGTAACGGTTTCCGGCGGAAGTTCGACGCTCGATTTTCAAATGAGTTTAACGGCGATTCGCGCCGAAGTTACAGTGACGGCGACCGGATCGGAAGAATCGGTTTTCGAATCGTTTTCGTCGGTCAATTCGGTCGGCACGACGCGGATTTCCGAAAACGCCAATACTTCAATCGGCGAAATTCTGGAGAATGAAGCGGCGGTCAGCAAACGCTCGTTCGGCGGCGGCGGATCGGGCAGACCTTCGATTCGCGGCTTTGAAGGCGACCGCGTGCTTATTTTGCAGGACGGCATCCGAAACGGTTCGGTCGGTTCGACATCGGGCGATCACGGCGAACCGGTCGCGGCTTTGAACATCGAAAGACTGGAAGTTATCAAAGGTCCGGCAACGCTGCTCTACGGCAGCAACGCCATCGGCGGTGTGGTCAATGCCGTAACGAATGATGAAGATGTCGCTCACGAAGGTTTTCGCGGATACCTGACGGGTCTCGGCGGCACGGTCAACCGGCAGGGCGCGCTTGCCGGCGGCATCGAAGCGGGCGTTAATAATTTTCTTTTCAATCTCAATCTTAATACGATGCGCGAAGGAAATTACCGCACGCCGCTCGGCATCGTTCCGAATTCGCGTTCACGCGCTTACGGCGGTTCGGGAAGCGTCGGATATTTTACGGATAAAGCGTTTATTCGCGGGTCGGTCAATTTAGATCGCCGCCGCTACGGCATTCCATACGCGCCGCTTTTTGAATCGGGCGAACTTTTGAGCATCGCCAACGGCGGAATTGACTGCGGCGGCGGTCATCACGGAGAAGGCGAAGAACCGGGAGAAGACTGCCAGTTTAATATCGAAGTTCTCAAAAATACTTTTGCCAACCAGTTGCCGCCGCTTCCCGATGAGGAAATCGACATAAAAATGCGGCGCAATAATTTTCGCTTTACGGGCGGTTTCCGTAATCTTAATTCTCCGATCACGCAGGGAAATTTCACGATAGATTTTACCGATTACCGGCATCAGGAAATCGAAATCGAAGATGACGGCGAAGCAGAGATTGCGACGACATTCGACAACGATGTTTTTTCCTATCGCGCACTTTTTCAGCAGGCGAATTACAAAAATCTGTCAGGCAGATTCGGTTTTGAAGGATACCGCCGCAGTTTTCTGACCGTCGGCGAAGAAAGTCTGGTCGAAGGCAGAGTTCGCCAGAATAATTTCGCGGTTTTCGGTTTGCAGGAAGTTAATTTTGAAAGAGCCGGACTGCAATTCGGCGGAAGAGTCGAAACAAATCGTTACAGACCGGTCAATCCGGAATTGCCATCGCTTGATTTTACGGGCTTTTCCGGTTCACTCGGCGCAAAATTCAATGTTTGGGAAGGCGGCATGTTTATCGCCAACTTTACGAGTTCGCACCGCCCGCCGGCGCTCGAAGAATTGTATAATTTCGGTCCGCATATCGGTACTGTAACTTTTGAAATCGGCGATCTGAATTTAACCAGAGAACGCTCGAACGGAATCGAATTCAGTTTGCGTCAAAATTACAAACGGGTTCGTTTTAACGGCAGTATTTTTTACAACAGCATAAATGATTTCGTCTATCTCGCGCCGCAGGATGAAGACGAAGACGGGAATATCGATGTCGAAGACGGTTTGCCGGTTTCGCGTTTTGTTCAGGCGGACAGCCGTTTTTACGGCGCGGACGCGACGCTCGAAGTTGATATAAACAATTATCTGGGCGCGTATTTTGTCGGCGATGTGGTGAGAGCCAAATTAAAAAACGGCGATATTCCTTTGCCGCGCATTTCTCCGGCGCGCGCGCGCATCGGTCTCGATATTCGCTATAAGGGATTGAGTCTGCGTCCCGAAGCCGTCTTTGCGGCAAGAAAAGACGTGGACGATGTTTTCTCGCTGGAAACGACGACCGCCGGTTACGGACTTTTCAACATCAACGGTTCATATACTTTTATCGTTGATCGCACGGCGCACGTGTTCACCTTCGGCGGGCAAAATCTGACCGATAAGCTTTACCGCAATCACTCCAATTTCATTAAAGATTTAACACCCGAACCGGGACGCGGTTTCAAGGTTTCTTACACCGTTAGATTTTATTAAACGGACGAACGCTGAGGGAAGGGAAAAAGACAGGCTGATTCTATCAGTCTGTCTTTTTTGCGTCCGGCGAAACTTTCGCTTAGCAACGCCCGATTTTCGCGGAAAGTTTTCTCTTTTCAAAAGTTGAAAAAATCTGTATTCTTTTCCAAATGACACTCGAAATTGCGATCACATTAGTTCTCCTGCTGGTTGCCGTTGTGCTTTTTGCGACGGAAAAAATTCCCGTTGATGTCGTCGGCATAATTCTAGTTATCGGTCTGGTTTTGACCAAAATTTTGGATATTCAGGATGGCGTAAAGGGCTTCGGCGACAATATAATTATAACAATCGCCGGACTTTTTGTTTTGACGGGCGGACTTGTCAAAACCGGGCTGGTTGATCTGATCGGGCGCAGACTCTACCGCGTGGCGGGCGATAACGAATTTCTGCTCGTGTTTTTAATAATGCTGATCGGCACGATTGCCTCGACGTTTATGAACAACACGACCGCCGCCGCGATGCTCATTCCGTTTGTCATAGGTCTAGCCAACCGCGCCAATATCGCGCCTTCAAAACTGCTGATGCCGCTTGCCTTCGGCACGATTATGGGCGGAAGCTGCCTTTTGATCGGCACTTCGACGAATCTGGCGGTCAGCGGTTCGCTGCAAAGATACGAAATGGAGCCTTATTCGATGTTTGAATTGACTCCGGTCGGCGTAATCGCTGCTCTGCTCGGCATTATTTATATGCTGTTTATCGGCAGAAAAATGCTGCCCAACCGCGGCGGCGAAGATTCGCTGACCGAACAATATGCTATCCGCGAATATATTTCCGAAGTGATCGTGCTGCCGCAATCGAAACTGATCGGCAAAACGCTTGCCGAAGCCAATATCAATGTCGAACTCGATCTGAATATTCTCGGCATCATCCGCGGCAACGAACAGAGAATCGCGCCGAGTCCGGGTGAACGCATCGAATCCGGCGATCTGCTGATCGTCGAAGGCAAATTGACGAACATCTTAAACGTCAAAGCCGAAGCGGGACTCGAGATCAAAGCCGATTTCAAACTCAACGACCGCGATCTGGAAACCGAAGACATCGAACTTTTTGAAGTGATGATAATGCGCGATTCGCGTTTTGTCGGGCAAAATCTGAAAACGCTCCATTTTCGTCAAAACTACGATCTGACCGTTCTGGCGGTCAACCGCCACGGCGGAACATTTCTCGATAAGATCAGCGGCGTAAAATTCAAATTCGGCGACGTGCTGCTCGTGCAGGGAAAACGCCGCTTGATCCAGCCGCTCGTTATGCAAAACGAACTGATGCTTTTGGAAGACGTTTCGGCAAGCAGTATGCGGACGGAAAAAAGGCGTTGGGCAATCGCCGCTTTCGCCGTTTTCCTGACGCTTTCGCTGTCGGGAACTTTTACCGGCTACCAGATTCCGCTGGCAATCGCCGTTCTGCTCGGCGTTTTGGTTTTGCTGGCGACGAAAACCGTCCGCTACGCCGAACTTTACGGTCTGATAGATTTTCGCCTGCTGGTTCTAATTGCCTGTATGATGAGCTTCGGAACGGCGATGGAAAGCACCG
>CAYUGW010000180.1:0-7660 GCA_964444245.1 uncultured Blastocatellaceae bacterium
ATCCGCGTTTGAACTCGCCGCCCAACCCACGCGCCAGCCCGTCATACTCAGCGATTTTGACAAACCCGAAACAATGATCGTCCGCTCGTAAAATTCCGAAGCCGAACGCGGTTTTTCGGTAAAATATAATTCGGAATAAATCTCGTCGGAAATCAAAAAAATCCCCGTGCCTTCCAAGGCTTCGGCAATTTGCTTTAAATCCTGTTCGGTAAAGATTTTCCCCGTCGGGTTTGACGGCGAAATGACGACCGCCGCTTTTGTTTTCGGCGTAATCTTTGATTTAAATTCTTCGATGTCGAAAGCAAAATCTTTTTCCGCCGGAAGCCGGTAAAAAACCGGCACGCCTTCGCAGATATTGACGCAGTTTTCATACGCCGGAAATGCCGGATTCGGAATCAAAACCTCGTCGCCCGCGTCTAAAATCGCCATAAATGCGCCGGTCATCGCTTCCTGCGAACCGACCGTAATGCACACCTGATTCGTATTTAAGCCGAGATGCGGATATTGTTCGGCGACAATCTGCCGGAGCGCAGGCAATCCGGCGTGCGAAGTGTATCCGTTTTGTTCTTCGAGAGTTACGCGCGCGGCTTCTTCGCGCAAAAACTGCGGAGTCGGCAAATCCGGTTCGCCCAAACCGAAATTGATCGAATCCGGCAGAGCGCGTTCAAATATCCGCCGGATCAAAGTCGGCTGAACATTCTGCAGACGGCGCGGCAAGTTATAGTTTTCGCTTTTTTGCATTGGTTTCATAAATTAATCGATTGAAAGATTGAATCATCATATTAACAGATTCGATTATTTGAAAGAAATAGGAAGTGAGAAATGAGAGATGAGATATTTTTTAAGTTTTCTGATGAATTTCAAATTTCAATTTTCAGATTTCAAATTGAAAACCGAATTAAAATGTTTATCGGTCGAAATCATATATCAGAAAATTTATAAATCGGACTACTAATTCCTCTGTAAACTAAGATCGACTTTATCCATTTTGAAAATTGGCAACATCAATAAACGATTCGTGCGGCTGATTTAACGACAGAGTTTTCAAACATCGGGCTAAAATAGTGATGTTTGAAAACTCTAAGTAATGATATTTCAACACTTATAAAATCAGGTAAATCAGCCTTCAAAAGTTTTTCAAAAAATGGATAAAGTCGAGCTTAAAATTCTCAATCTTAGTTGTTTTCAAAAAACGCTCTTAATCTGAAATCTGAAATTTGAAATCTGAAATCTGAAATTATCAAAAATCATAGAAAACAGAGGACTAATTCTCACTTCTCATTTCTCATTTTTAGAATTTTTCTGCTAAAATTTCGCCTATTATGCCGACACACTTTTTTCCGCTCACGATTTTGACGCAGCATCTCGAAGACGAAACTCATATTTCCGAAGCCTTGAATTTCGATGAAATTTCGCGATTTCATACAAACGCGGAATCAGCCGAACAAAATGCGCGGGTCAATGCCGAAGCGGTCATAAAAGCCGATTATGCAACGAATTTGTATGCGAGAATCGCTTCCAGAAATGCGGAAATCAAGGAAATTCTGCTCGAAATCGAGCCGCCGAGAAAATCCGCCGCGTGGCGCACGCCCGTTATTTTAAAATTTCAATATGTTGAAACTGTGCGCGAAGACGGTTATTTTTCGGCTTATGTTCCCGCGCTTCATATCTCGGTTTTGTCGAGAAAAGAAAAGGAATTTGAAGCAAAAATCAAAACGGATATTCTTGCCGCACTCAGGCGCGACGGCTGGACAAAATCTCTGCAATATTTGCGTTGGCTGGCGCGAACGGAAAGCGTTTCAATCGAAAAAAGCGAACTCGCCGTAAATCTGCCGACCGCTAAACAACGCGCCATCGCGGAAGAAAAAAACGACGCGGAAGAAAAATCCGTGTTGGAAGAAACCGGCGAAGATTTGACAAAAATCACCTTGAAAACAGCTTATGAAACCGAAAAACAAGTCCGGCTGCTGGCGGAAATTTTCGCCGCCAAACAAAAATCTTCGGTTTTGCTCGTCGGTTCAGCCGGAGTCGGGAAAACCGCAATTTTTAATGAAATGGTTCGGCGGCGCGATTCACTCAGTTTAGCAGAATTCGGTTTTTGGGCAACGAGCGGAGCGCGTCTGATCGCCGGACAAACCGGATTCGGAATGTGGCAGGAACGCGCGTCAAAATTGATTGACGAAGCGAAAAAACAAAACGCGATTTTGCATCTGGGCAATTTATTCGAACTGACCGAAGTCGGCAAAAGCAACGCTTCGACGCAGGGCATCGCTTCATTTCTGCGACCGAAAATCGCGCGGGGCGAAATAGTTGTCGCGGTCGAATGCACACCCGAACAAATTCCCTTGCTTGAAAAACAAGACCCGAATCTTATAAGCGCGTTCCGCCAAATCAAAATCGATGAACCCGACCGCGCCGCGAGCCTGAAAATTCTCGAATGGGTCGCCGGGGAATTTGCCCGGGTTTCAAATCCGAAAGATCGGAAAATCGAAGCGCGGGCGATAAAAACGATTGATGCGGTTCATCGTCGTTATTCGACATACTCGGCTTTTCCCGGTCGCCCGGTGCGTTTTTTGCGAAATATTTTGACCCTTCTGCCGAAAGACGCTCCCGTAACGCCAGAAATTGTTTATCGCGAATTTTCCAATGAAACGGGTTTGCCGGAAATGCTCCTTAATGATGAAACCGCGCTCGATCTGCGAAAAACCGAAGAATTTTTCAACCGACGCGTGATCGGTCAAGCGGACGCTGTAAAATTAATAACCGATTTGATCGCAACAGTTAAAACGAAACTGACGCGACCGCGCAAGCCGATTGCCTCGCTTCTTTTTATTGGTCCGACCGGTGTCGGGAAAACCGAACTGACCAAAGCTCTGGCGGAATTTTTCTTTTCCGATAATTCGAGAATGATCCGCTTCGATATGAGCGAATTTTCCAATCCGGTTTCGGTTCAAAGATTGATCGGCGGCACGGGCGAAGCGGAAGGACTTCTGACGGCAAAAGTGCGCGAACAGCCTTTTTCGGTCTTGCTTCTCGATGAATTTGAAAAAGCGCATCCGTCGTTTTTCGATCTCCTTTTGCAGATGCTCGGCGAAGGTCGCCTGACGGATTCGAGAGGACGCGTCGCGGATTTTACGAATTCGATCATTGTCATGACTTCCAATCTCGGCGCAAGTGAATTTCAGCGCGGAAAATCGGGGTTTTCCAATAGTTCGCGGCAAACGCAAGCCGCCGTCAAACATTTCGATTCCGCCGTGCGCGAATTTCTTCGACCGGAAATTTTCAACCGGCTCGACCGCATCGTTCCGTTCGCGCCTTTGGACGAAAAAAGCGTTTTAAAGATCGCCGAACTGGAGATCGAAAAACTGAAAAAACGCGACGGTCTGCGGTTTCGCCCGGTCAAACTGGAGATCGGAGAAGACGTTTTAAACTATTTAGCCGAAACGGGTTACGAAGTGCGTTACGGAGCGCGTCCGCTTAAACGCGCCGTCGAACGAAAACTTCTCGCACCGCTTTCCGCCGAACTGAACTTGCGTCCGGCGAACGAAAAATTAACAGTCGAAACAGCCTTAAAAAAAGGCGAAATCGAGCTTAATTTTATCGGCGAAACAGAAACGAAAAAGCTGAAAGCCGAAAGCGCGGTTTTGGCGACAAATGCGGAAAGAATCGCCGATTTGCGCCGCCGAATGCAGAAATTTTCGGCAAGCTATCGTTTAACCGAATTAACGGACGAAATTTATCAGACGATCCGCCTCAAAGCTCTCTTAAACCGGGGAAAATGGATTTCCGAAGAAGATCAAAAACGCATCGAACGCCAGCCGAAAATCGAAAAGTTTTTGAAAAATATAAAAGAGTTTGCCGACGAAATCAGCCGGATGGAAGATGCGCTCCTTCTCGAAATTTACGGAAAATCGGTTGGCGAAAATCAAAAGTACGCCGATGAAATTTTACAAAAAGAAAAGCAGTTTCAGACATTTCTGTTTGAACTTCTTAAATTTCAATATCCGAATCCGAATAAGATCAAACTCGAATTTTTCGGCGAAAATGCAGCGGAATTATTCAAACTGCTGCGGCTTTTTGCAGCCTGTTTCAAAAATGCAAAAAGCGAGATCAAAAGAATTTTAGCATTTACGACCGAAAAGCAGAAAGACACCGAAATCGAGCCGAAAACGCTTTTTGATCGCGCCGTTTATCGAACGGATATGGAAAATTCGGAAAGGTTTTTGAGTAAAACCCGTGCGGAAATTCTCGGCGTTTTGCTCGAAATCGAAGGTGAACTCGCTCTGCCGCGGTTCGGCGCGGAAACCGGAATTCATCGCTTCATTCACGGCACGCGAAGCAATCGCGTTCTGATCGGTTCGACCGAAGCGGATTTTGAAAAATACGCGCTTTCAGAAGATTTATCAAAACGCGATTCCGTAAAATTTCAGACCGAACGAAGAATTTATGATATTTCGCAAAACAAGGTAAAAGATTTGTTTCTGGAAAAAACATTTTCAATCGAAAATATTGACCTGCAAACCGTTTTGATCGAAGCGATTGAAACGAATTTAATAAAAACTTCGGAAAATCTTTATAAATGACAATTGACATTTAATTCTGTTTTAAATTGTCCATTAACTTATGCTTTTATCAATTCCGATTCTCGCAACCGAACAGAAGCAGGCAAATCAGCCTTCGCCGACGGTTTTTGTGCGTCCGCTTTTTAATTTACAGACGATCGAGCAAGGCAATTCCTTGCAGCGGGCGGTTAATAAATTGACGCAGACCGTGCGCAAACAATTTGAGGAACACGGCAAAAAGGCGCGTCATCATGATCTGGCTTGGTTCGCTTTTTCGCCGCTTTTTACTTCCAGATCATTGAATTTCCGCCTTTTTCTGGCAACACAGTCGTTTGACTGCAAATATCTTTTCGTAATTTTTAGCGCATTCGGCAAAAAGCTGGCTTTTACGCCGAATGTTCCCGGAATCTGGTTTGAAATCGAGCGCGGCGAAGATTTGCAGACACGCGCTTTGGAAGTTTTGACCGAACATTTTCGCGCTCTTGAAAGACTTCACGGCAAAGGAACGCAAAATCCCGATAATTTTAATTTTACGAGTAAGGCTTTTGTCACAACACTCGAACTGAATCTGCAATTGCCGCAAAAATTTGAACCTCCGAAAAATGATTTTTTTGCGATGCTCGGCGGTGAAACCAGTTTAGACGGCGCACAGGAACTAAATCGCGTCGGACGTTGTTTCGATCATCTTTTTCCCGAAGATTTGCAGCGGGCGATGGGGCGCGAAAATGAAATACACGCGCTTTCCAAACTCCTCGATTCCAACGACAAACGCCCCGTGATAATCGTCGGGAAAAATCAGGTCGGCAAGACAAATCTTTTGAATGAATATGTTTACAGAAAAGTTTCTAATAAGAAAAATAAAAGTTCGGGACAAAATCTGACGTGGCTTTTATCGCCGCAACGCCTGATTTCGGGAATGTCTTTTGTCGGACAATGGGAAAATCGCTTGATCGCGATTTTGAAAACGGCTGCGAAAGAGAATCATCTGCTCTATTTCGATGATCTGCTCGGATTATTTTTCGCGGGCGTGAGCGCAAATTCCGATCTGAATGCCGCACAGGTTTTAAAACCGTACGTCGAACGCCGCGATGTCAGAATCGTCGGCGAAATTACGCCGGAAGCTTTTCGCGTTCTAAAAGAAAAAGACCGCTCATTTGCCGAGCTTTTTCACGTTTTCCGCCTTGCCGAAACGAGCGAAGACGAAACCCTGAAGATCGCGCTTTCGGTCAGACGCGAAACCGAATATAAATACAACTGTCGTTTCGGTTTAGACGTTTTGCCGACCGCGCTCGATCTGCAAAGGCGTTATAACCGGGAAGCGTCTTTTCCGGGAAAAGCGGCGAGTTTCTTAAAACAAATCGCCAATAAATTTCAAGACGCGGAAATTTCCCGTATTGATGTTTTGCGCGAATTTGAAGCGAAAAGCGGTTTACGAATCGCATTTTTGGACGACCGCGAAAAGCTCGAAAAAAGCGAAATTATCGAAAAAATTTCGCAAAACCTGATCGGACAAAAAACGGCAATCGAAGCCGCGGCTGATGTGATTTCGATTGCCAAAGCGCGTCTCAACGACACGAGCCGACCGCTTGCTTCGTTTCTTTTTCTCGGCGCGACCGGTGTCGGCAAAACCGAAGCCGCCAAGCAAATTGCCGCGTATCTTTACGGCGCGCAGGAAAAACTTCTACGCTTTGATATGAACGAATTCGTCTCGCCGTATGACGCGGCGCGGCTCGTCGGCACATTTGATCAACCTGAAGGTTTATTGACCAGCGCAATTCGCCGCGAACCTTTTTCGGTCGTGCTTTTGGACGAAATCGAAAAGGCGGACGCGGACGTTTTTAATCTACTTTTGCAGGTTTTAGGCGAAGGTCGCCTGACCGACGCGTTCGGGCGAACCGCAGATTTTTCAAATGCGATCATTATTTTGACTTCCAATTTAGGAACGCGCGAGGCAAACGCCAAACTCGGGTTTCGGGAAACAAACGAAACAAACGCCAGCATTTACCGCCAAGCGGCGGAGAAATTTTTCCGTCCCGAATTTTTTAACCGGTTAGACAAAATCATTCCGTTTGAAAACCTACGGCGCGAAGAAGTCGGGCGCATTGCGCGTCTGCAGCTCCAGAAAGTCTTTGCCCGCGAAGGTTTCGTCCGGCGAAATTGCCGCATCGAACTCGAACCTTCCGCGCTCGAAAAGATCATTGACGAAGGTTATAACGCGGAACTCGGCGCACGTGCCTTAAAACGCGCCATCGAAAAAAACCTGATCCAGCCCGTTGCCAAACGTCTATCTGAGATTGATACGAATGCGCCGACAATTGTTAAAATTTCGCGCATTGAAAACGCTTTCTTGACGCAAGTCGAAGAAATCAAACCGCTTGCGGCTCAAGCAAGTATCTGGAAAACTCATGATTTTTCCGATATTCAAACGGAATTGGATAAGATCGATGACACGTTAGACCGCATCGAAGATGAAATTTCTCATCTCAAACCGCACGGCGAAATCAATCCGAACGACGAAGATCAGGCGAAATATTTTCTCGCGCAGGAATATATCAAGCGCGTCGAGCGGATGATCGAACGCGCCGATAGGTGGAGCGATGCAAAGGCAAAAATTAAAAGCAGAAAGGCAAAAACCGAAACACGCAAACTGGTTTCGCTGAAAAATGCGGAGATTGATTTTGAAAAATTTCTGGCAAGCGCAAACCTTTCGAATAAACTGAAAAATCTTTCGATTGAAAACCCTGATTTCGGAGAAACTGCGGAAGATTATACTCAGGATATCTGGCGCGAAACCGCGCTTTTGCAAGCAGTTACGGATAATTTACAAAAACCGTTCGACGCAAAATGCGTTCTGGTTTTGCGCTGTGCAGATGTTTATTTCGGCAAAAGCGTAATTCCTGAAATTCTCGTAAATTATCAAAAACTTTTCGCACAGGAACTCGGTCTTAAAATCGCCGATTACAATTCGCAAAAAATTGAAACCGATTATCACGAGCAATTTTTAACGCTCGAAGGCGTTTTTGCGTTTGATCTGGCAAACGCCGAAACCGGAAATCACGTTTTTGTCTCGAAACGCGGCGATTTTACGCCGGTCGAGA
>CAYUGW010000181.1:0-7657 GCA_964444245.1 uncultured Blastocatellaceae bacterium
CATTCTGATAATTAAAAATGAATTATATCGGTTCAAAATATAAACTTAAACAATTCATCAAATACGAGATTGAAAAAATTGTCGGCGCGATGAAAAACAAAGTTTTTTGCGATTTGTTTGCAGGAACGGGCGCGATTGCGCGGAGTTTTAAGACGGAATCGAAGAAAATTATCGCGAATGATATTGAATTTTACAGTTATGTGTTGAATCAAAATTACATCGGCAATCACGAAGAAATCCAGTGGCGCGAATTTATTGATGAATTAGATTCTCTGAAAGGCGCAGAAGGTTTTATTTATAAAAATTACTGTTCGGGTTCGGGAAGCGGAAGGCAGTATTTCAGTGATGAAAACGGCAAAAAGATTGATGCTGTTCGGCAGAAAATCGAAGAATGGAAAGTAACTAAAACGTTATCCGATAATCAATATTTCTTTTTACTGGCGAGTTTGCTTGAAAATGCCGACGCTGTGGCAAATACGGCGAGCGTTTACGGGGCGTATCTCAAACATTTGAAAAAATCGGCGCAGAAAACTCTCACGATTAAACCTGCACTTTTCGATTTAAATGATGCGGCACACGAAGTTTTTAATGAAGATGCAAATGATTTAATCAAGAGAATCGAAGGCGATGTTTTATATCTCGATCCGCCGTATAATGCGCGGCAATACGGCGCAAATTATCATCTTTTAAATACAATCGCCAGATACGATAATTTCACACCGAACGGCAAAACGGGTTTGAGAAATTATGAGCGTTCAAAGTATTGTCAAAAAAATGAAGTCGCCAATGTTTTTGAAAACTTAATCAAAAATGCCGAGTTCAAATATATTTTTCTCAGCTACAACAACGAAGGCTTAATGTCGGAAGTAGAAGTTAGAAAAATTATGGAAAAATACGGCAGATATGATCTGGCAACTATTGAATATCAAAGATTCAAAGCCGATAAAACCGAGAACAGAAATCACAAGGCAACCGAAACGCTTGAATATCTTCATATTTTAGAAAAATAATAATGAATAGACATTATTTGAAATAAAGAAATAATCCACTAAGAGACACGAAGTTTTCACGAAGGAAAGAAAAACTAACAAATGTTCTAATTCAAGTCGCCCAACAGCATTCAGTGCGGCAAAATAAAGAGAAAACCTTCGTGATTCCTTCGTGAAACTTCGTGGATAGTTATTTCAAACAATCTCTAATTTAAGACTTACAGATTTTCCGGTCTGAGCAAATCAAAACAAAAATCCTCGTCAGCCTTACAAAATAAATGTTTTCGGGAGATTTTTATGGTATTAAGATCAAACTGCGTAAAATTATTTTTGAGTTTTGTTTTCGGTTTTGTGTTTTTTATCGGCGGCGCTACTGCTGAAATTCGGGCGGAACCGTTGTCGCTGAAGATGTTGATTACGGGTTTGAAGTCAACAACGAGCGGGATGTCGCTCGATGCGAAGAATTCTTATATTTTGAAGCGCGTTAATGAACTCGGGGTGGATTTTGTTTTTACGCCGCAGCTTGAAAAGGATTTGCGCCAAGCCGGAGCGAGTGATGTTTTGATCGAAGCGATTCGGCGGAAAGCTCCGAAAATTATCAGTGAAGCGGAACAAAAGGAATTAAGAAGCAGGCGCGAGGCGCGTGATAGAGAGATTGAAAATTATACGAAAACCATCGAATCAAACCCGAAAGATGCCGAGGTTTTTGTCAAACGCGCGCTTGCTTACGAAAAGGATGCCGATTATCTTCCGGCGCTCGAAGATTATGTTCGCGCACTGGCAATTAAACCCGATCATCAAACGGCGAAAAGGCGTGCGGAGAGAATTTTGGAAGATTTCGGCGATTACTTTTACACACGCGTCAGAAGATCGGATTCGAGCTTTGAACGCGATGCGTTTGTTAAAGGATTTATTTCAATCGGCGAAAACAAACGCCGGCAAATGATGCTGAATCCGCCTTTTTACAGAGGCGATAAAGATAAAAGTTTCGGCGACCGGAAAACGCTGGTTTATGTTTTGGCATTTGTAAATGAAAAGGGACACGTCGTTTCGGCTTCGGAAATATCAAATGCATTCTGGCTGTCCCGTTCGGCGATCAGAGCGGCAGAAACATCGAGCTTTTTTGAAAGAAAAACGCCGCCCGAAAATGCGGCAAACGATTGGGTTATTTTGATCTACGAATACAGCAGATGATTTTTATTTAACGAGTTCAAAATCAAATCTCCAAGTTTTTGTAGTTTATTGTGTGTTTTTCCATACGAATACTGCGTTTAATTTCTCTTTTTTTCTAAATGCTTAAAAATTTGGCATAGTATTTTTCAAAACAGCATCAAACAAATTAAAGCATTAATTTTTAAGGGGTATTTTAAGGACGGTAATTTATGAATATGAATAAGATTGCATCGGCGTTTGGGGTTTTACTATTGAGCGCGAGCGTGGCTTGTACGCAGAATAAGAGCGAGGAGAAAACGGGTTCGGTGACAACTGCTCCGACTCCGGCGGCAACTTCTGCGTGTACGCCGCTCGAGACAAAAGCGGCGAATGCGCCGGAGCAGAAACCGGCTTTTCCCGGACAGACTCGCGCCTGCGCCGCCCAATCGAAGACGGCTTTTGACGTAACGGTTTTGGCGAAGGGTTTGCAAAATCCGTGGGCGGTCGAGCCTTTGCCGGACGGGAGTTTTTTGATTACGGAAAAATCGGGACAAATGCGGATCGTTTCGGCGAAGGGCGAAGTCGGAAAACCGCTCAATGGTCTGCTTCCGGTCGGTTCGGGCGGCGTAACCGAGGCGAGCGGACAGGGCGGTCTGCCTCCGATCACGGCACGCGGACAGGGCGGTTTGCTCGATGTGGAGTTGAGTCCCGATTTTGAAAAAGACCGCACGATTTTCTGGAGCTTTTCCGAACAACGCGAGGGCGGCAGCGGAACGAGCGTCGCGCGGGGCGTTTTAACCAAAGACCGCACGGGTCTCGAACAGGTTCGCGTCATTTTCCGCGCTCTGCCGACATATAATAACGGTTTGCACTTCGGTTCGCGGCTTGCTTTCGGACCTGACAAAATGCTCTATATCACGCTCGGCGACCGTTTCGATAAAGCGACGATGCGTCCGCAAGCGCAGCAATTGGATAGTCATATCGGCAAAATCATCCGCATTAATCCGGACGGCACAGTGCCTGCCGACAATCCGTTTGCCAAACAAGCGAACGCGAAACCCGAAATCTGGTCGGTCGGACATCGCAATCTTCAATCGGCGACATTTGACGATCAAGGTCGTCTGTGGACGGTCGAACACGGTCCAAAGGGTGGCGACGAATTGAATTTAATTGAAAAAGGAAAAAATTACGGCTGGGCGGTTATCAGTTACGGCGAAGAATACTCCGGCGAAGCGATCTCCGGCGGTGCGACGCAAAAAGAAGGTTTGGAGCAGCCCGTTTATTATTGGGATCCGGTGATCGCTCCTTCGGGTATGCAGTATTACACGGGAAGTCTCTTTCCCGAATGGCGCGGAAATATTTTCATCGGCGGTCTGGTAACGCAGAAACTCGTGCGGCTGGTTATGAAAGACAACCGCGTCGTCGGCGAAGAAAATCTCCTCGCTGACCGCGGACAAAGAATCCGCGACGTGCGCCAGGGTCCCGACGGTGCGCTTTATGTAGTGACCGATCAATCCAACGGAGAACTCTGGAAAATCACGCCGAAAAAGTAGAATAAAATATAGATGAAAAGCAAAAAGCGCGTCATTCGAATGACGCGCTTTTTGTTTTAGAAATGGCTCCGCAGGTAAGACTCGAACTTACAACCCTTCGGTTACACTTTACCCCAAACTTTCGTTTGAGTGTGGACTATCTCATCAACTTTTGTAATAAAAGTTGTCGGACGCTCGTGGAAGTATTATCGGTTTGGTTTCCTCAACTTCTAGTCTCTGCACGTTCCTGTTTACTCTTAAACCATTCAACAGGCTTCGCTCAGGATTACCATTCTAAATTTCTTTAGTTAAGGCTTCCCTGAATTCATCCGATTTTTCAATCACAGTCGCCTGTGAAAGCTGCAACTTATTTTACAGCCGAATGCTCTGCCATTGAGCTACTGCGGAATAATCGTCCGAAGACGAATCTAAAGATTAAAAATTTATCGCAATCTTGTCAAGTTCTGTAATAAAATTTCAGCAAAAAATTGAAGAAAACTGAAATTCGGCGTAATCAATCGGCTTCTTTCTTGTTTTGCATTTCGTCCCAGATTTTATGTTTATGCGTTTCGGGCAGAAGCATCGATCCGACGACGAAGGTTATGGACGCGACGATCATCGGATACCAGAGTCCGGCGTAGATATTTCCCGTGTAGGCGCAGGCGATCAAGCCGATGGTCGGCAATAATCCGCCGAAAACGCCGTTGCCGATATGATACGGCAGAGACAAAGAGGTGTAACGGACTTTTGCCGGAAACGCTTCGACCAAGTAGGCAGCAATCGGCGCGTAAACCATTGTGACGAAGATGAGCTGCAAAAAGACGAGAAAAACCATCATCGGCACGTTCGGATTCGGTGCAGTTGCGGCAATCGCTGTCCCATCAGCGGTTACGGGCGAGAGTTTCGGCTCTTTGGTAACGGGATCGGGCGTTGATTGAATGGCGACGACTTCGTTTCCGGCATAATAAACCATTCCCTGATAAATCGGATAATACGCCAGAACCGCCAGCAGACAGCCTGCCATCATAATTTTTTTGCGTCCGATCTTGTCGGATAATGCGCCGAAGAAAATAAATAAAGGAATCGCTAAAATAATCGCAATCGCAATGATATAACTTGCCGTCTGGCGTTCGATCTTGAGAATCGTCTGCATATAAAAGAGGGCGTAAAATTGTCCGGTGTACCAGACAACGCCTTGTCCGGCGGTCGCGCCGAATAAGGAAATAAGCACGCGCCGGCGGTTTTCGGGATTCGTAAATGCTTCGACCAGAGGTTTTGCCGAAGCCATTCCCGAAGATTTGATATGCCGGAAGATCGGCGATTCTTCCATTTTCAGACGGATATAGAGCGACAGACCGACCAGAATAATCGAGATCAAAAACGGAATGCGCCAGCCCCAGCTTGAAAATTCTTCCGGCGACATCATATTTTGAATGATCAAAATTACCGCTAAAGAAAGAAGAAGTCCGAGCGAAGCGGTGATCTGGATAAAACTCGTGTAAAAACCGCGCCGGTTGTCGGGAACGTGTTCGGCGACATAAATCGCCGCGCCGCCGTATTCGCCGCCGAGCGCGAGTCCCTGCAAAATACGGATAACGATCAGCGCGATCGGCGCGAAAATACCGATAGTTTCATACGTCGGCAAAAATCCGAGCGCGGCGGTCGCGCCGCCCATCAGGAGAAGCGTGATTAAAAACGCGTATTTACGCCCGACCAGATCGCCGATCCGACCAAAAAACAATGCGCCGAACGGACGCACGATAAAGCCGACGGCAAATGTCGAAAGATACGCAATTAACGCCAGAGTGTCGTTGCCCTTCGGATAAAAAAGCGGCGAAATAACTGCGGCAAGACTCCCGAAAATATAAAAGTCATACCATTCGATCACCGTTCCCGCACTCGATGCGCCGATCACCTGCCAGATTTTTCCCTTTGAAATATCTTCGCTTTGATTAATCGTCGAAACTTCCGGCGAATTTGCCATCAAATTTTTTCCTCTCGGTTATTTTGAAAGTTGTAAAAAGACGTTAAATGAATATAGCAAAGACTTCTGTTTTTTTCGAATAAATTTGCGACGCAAGCGTAAGGGTGAATTAGTGCCGGACTTATAAAGTTCAAATTTATATGCGAATCAGGAAACTCCTGATTCGCATTTGAATTTATCCATCAAAAATTTTGCAAAAACCCGCCGTAAGGCTAGGGAATTCAGCGGTAAATCAGCGGATAATAAATATCAAATAACGGTTGAATTAATTATTTAGGATTGATTATTATTTAAGCAAAAGGAAACTGCCGCAATAATTTTCAGACAGGCAGATTCCGGTTTATTTTTAGCAATTTTCAAATAAGTTATTTAATTTTATGGTAAAAATAATGACGGTTACAATTACTTCGATAAAAATCAGAAAACTTTGGTATTTCTTTATTTTGTCGTATCTCGGCTTAAAAGTTCAGCTCGGCATAAAATCGAAAGAGGGGTTTATCAAAATGAAAAACACGGGTTTCGGTTATCTGCATTACACTTTGACCTGCTGGGAAAGTGAGAAAGATATGAAAAATTTCGCGCGTTCGGGCGAACACGTCGAAGCGATGAAATGGAGCAAAAAACTCGCGACGGAAGTCAGGGCATATACATTTGAAACAGAAGAAATACCGGATTGGAAGCAGGCTAAAGAATTGGTTTTTGAAAAAGGCAGAATTATTTCATTTGAATAAAAACCGATTTTTTCAATAAAAAAGACGCGCTCGAACCGGGCGCGTCTTTTTTTTCGCAACCGTTTGCATAATTTTAGCCGCGATGTTTAGCTAAAAATAACGGATAAAATTTATGAATCAGGCGGAAAGCGGAAAAACTCAAAACTTTGATGAAGACGCATCAAAACGAAAAATCCCGAATACTTTTCGCGCGCTCCGTCATCGCAATTTCCAGCTTTTTTTTGCCGGACAATTTATTTCTCTGACCGGAACGTGGATGCAATCGGTCGCGCAGAGCTGGCTGGTTTACCGCCTTACGGGTTCGGTCTTGCTGCTCGGTTTGGTCGCGTTTGCTTCGCAGCTTCCGGTTTTTCTGTTTGCGCCGTTCGGCGGCGCGGCGGCTGACCGCTATGACCGCCGCCGGATTTTGATTCTGACGCAAACAGCGGCGATGATTACGGCTTCTGTTCTGGCAATTCTGACGCTGACGGGAGCAATCGAGGTTTGGCATTTATTCATACTCGCCACGTGTTTCGGTCTGGCAAACGCTTTTGACATTCCGACGCGGCAGGCTTTTGTCACCGATATGGTCGGCAGAGAAGATCTACTCAACGCCATCGCGCTCAATTCCTCGATGTTTAACGGCGCACGCATCGTCGGTCCGGCGATTGCGGGCATACTCGTCGCGCTCGTCGGCGAAGGCTGGTGTTTTTTCGGCAACGCGGTCAGCTATATCGCCGTTATTTCGGGAATTTTGCTGATGCGCATTACGCCCGTAATTCGGGAAAGAAAGGGTTCGACACTTTCCAATATCGCCGAAGGTTTTTCATTCGTCGCCAAAACTCCGCCGATTCGCGGGCTGCTTCTCTTGCTCGGTTTGGTCAGTTTAATGGGAATGCCGTATGCCGTTTTGATGCCGATCTTTGCTGACGAAATCTTGGGCGGCGGCGCGGAAACGCTCGGGCTTTTGATGGGCGCGAGCGGCGCAGGCGCACTCGCCGCCGCTTTAATCCTGGCTTCCCGGCGCGAGGTTTTCGGTCTCGGTCGCTGGGTCGCCTTTGCTTCGAGCGGCTTGGGAATCAGCCTGATCTTATTTTCGTTTTCGAGCTATTTCTGGCTTTCGCTTCTATTGCTCATTCCCGTCGGTTTTTCGATGATGACGCAGATGTCTTCGTCAAACACCTTGATCCAGGCGATGGTGCCGGACGAACTGCGCGGGCGCGTGATGAGCGTTTATTCGATGATGTTTATGGGAATGGCGCCGCTCGGCGCACTTCTCGCCGGAACGCT
>CAYUGW010000182.1:0-7634 GCA_964444245.1 uncultured Blastocatellaceae bacterium
GTCCCGTTTTTTCTGCTCTTTGTTGTCTCGAATACGGTCAAGCTCGCGCCTTGGGAATGGGATAATATCAAGGTTTTGATTTACTGGTTTTTGGGTTCGATTCCGTTCGCCGCTTGGCTTTTGGCAAAATTTTGGGTAAAAGATATTTTATTTAAGGCGGCGGCAATCGGCTGTTTGATCGTTTTGACTTTTGCCGGAGCGTTGGATGTCTTGCGTGTGATTTCGGGCGCGATAAATAATAAAGTTTTTGATAAAGATGCGGTTGAAACGGCGCGTCTGATCAAAATAAAAACCGCGCCCGACGCTTTGTTTTTAAATGCTCCGACATATAATTCGGCGGTCGTTTTATCGGGCAGACGTTCCGTAATGCGCTACGGCGGACATCTTTCTTCGCACGGAATCGATTACAGGGAACGCGAAGAAGATTTGCGAAGAATCTACGCCGGCGAAGGCTCGACCGACATTCTTTTCAGGAAATACGGCATCGAATATGTTTTAATCAGCCCGCAGCTGAGAAGTTACGCTGCTGAAAAGCATCGCCCTTTTATAATAAATGAAGCATTTTTCAGCAAATTTCCGGTTGTCTCGGAAGTCGGGCAATATAAGGTTTATAAAGTAAAATGACTGGAGCGCGAGCGTCCCGCTTGCATGAGCGCGAAGCGCGAAAAAGCCCGTGCGTTGAAAAAAACTTGATTGTAATCGAACGCTGTTCCGTTGCTTTCGCAACGGTGCAAGCGGGACGCTCGCGCTCCAGTCTAAAAAAATAAAGATGACAGACACATTTGAAGAAATTCAAACAACGGACAACGAACAACGGACAACGGACAAACTCTGGATTTTCGGTTGTTTTGCCGTAACCGCAATTGCCGTCTTTTTGCGCTTTTGGCAATTAACTCTGAAACCGATGCACCACGACGAAGGCGTGAACGGGCATTTTCTAACGAAGCTTTTCCGCGAAGGCATTTATCAATACGATCCGGCAAATTATCACGGTCCCGATCTGTATTATCTCTCGCTCGCTTTTTCAAAAATATTCGGGCTGAATACGATGAGCGTTCGCTCGAGCGTGGCGATTTTCGGCGTTTTGACGGTTGTTCTGGCGTTTTTTCTCTATCGTTGGATCGGGAAAATCGGCGCACTTTCCGCCGCGCTTTTTCTCGCTTTATCGCCCGGAATGACCTATATTTCGCGCTATTTTATTCACGAAATACTGTTTGTTTTCTTTAGTCTGGCGATCGTCGTCGGCGTTTTATTATTTGTCGAAAAACGCAAGGTCGGCGCGTTTGCCGTCGGCACGATGACCTTGACGTTGCTGATATGTTTTCTGCCGACGGTGATAAATATCTCGAATTTTGCCGCCGGAGACAATACGGTTTTGCTCTGGGCTTTGCGAATCAGCCTGTTCGCCATTGAAGCGATTTTGGTTTTTATGATTATGCGAATGCTTTTGGCTTGGAATAACGGCAGACCGATCTATTTAATTTTAGCTTCGGCTTCCCTGGTGATGCTTTTTGCGACCAAAGAAACAGCGTTTATTACCATCGGCACAATGCTGATCGCGTGTTTTTGTGTGTTTGTCTGGCAAAAAATCTACGGCGTAAAAGCTTTAGAAAACGAACTCGAACCCGTTGCCTTAACATGGCAAAATTTCCGCGAAAGTCTCGGCGATTCGACCGATCTGCTTTTAATAACGGCAGCGTGCGCCTTTATTTTTATCTATCTCGGCGTTTTGTTTTTCTCATCGTTTTTTACCTATCCGTGGGGCGTGATCGGCGCGTTTGAAGCGTATATGATCTGGACGAAAACCGGAACTAAAGATCACACGCAAAACGGATTTCTGGCTTATCTGAAATGGGGTTATCAGCTCGAATTGGCGATTTTTCTGCTTTCATTTATCGGAACTCTGATCGCCTTTATCAAAGGCAGACACCGCTTTGCGATGTTCGCTGCGCTCTGGGCGTTCGGTTTGTTTCTTGCCTACACGATCATTCCGTATAAAACGCCGTGGCTCGCGCTTTCGTTTATTTTGCCGATGTGCATTATCGGCGGTTACGCGATTAATGAAATCGCCGCTCTGCGCGATTTCCGGTATAAAATCGCCGCCGGAATTATGGCTCTGACCGCTTCCGGCGTGCTTGCGTATCAATCTTACGACATAAATTTCGTGCGTTATGACGACGATTCGCTTGCCTATATTTACGCGCATACAAAGCGCGAATTTCTTGATCTGGTCGAAAAGGTGGAATATTACGCCGAAAAAAGCGGTACGGGAAAAAACGCGACCATCGAGATCGTTTCGCCCGAATACTGGTCAATGCCGTGGTATATGAATGATTACCCGAATGCCAACTTCCGCGGCAGTTTTCTCGATGTCAACACGGCGGAAATGATCGTCGCATCCGAAAAACAAAAGGACGAACTCAACGAAAGATACGGCGCACATTATAAATTTGAAGGCGAATACCCGCTTCGTCCCGGCGTTGATCTGCTCTTACTCGTCAGAAAAGATTTAGCCGACGCGAACGCCGTAGAACTTTACAGATTAAACGAACCGGATATTATTCCATAGAAATTATCGGAAATAATTAACCGTTAACAAACACGAAGTTTTTTTTGATCTGTATTATTCATAAATTTATTCAATACTGAGCGGCATTGGAATTGCCTGAGTTGGAAAAGAAAATTTGCCCGCGAAAAAGCGCGAAAAAGGGCGCGAAAAAAAGAAAAAGACAGCGCACGGATTTTTTCTTTCGCGTCCTTTCGCGGGAACAATTCTTAAAAAAAACCGGATACATGCAAGGCAATCAAATATCGTGCCGCTCAGTAATGAAATTTATTAGATTTTGTCTTCTTTCCGCTTTCCGGAAAAACACTCCAATTTTTAATCAGGCTTACGCTGAACATAAACAGATTTCGGCAAAAATAAACTGTGAAATTGTCAATCTATTGAGGGAACGATAAATTCGTCATAAAATAAGCCTGATCAAATCAGACTTATTAAAAAAAACACTAAATTTTTTATCTTAGAGGAATACCGGAAATGCCATTAGATACCGCCGAAGTTAAAAGAAGATTAACCGCCGCACCGTCCAATCAGATGGACAACGAAGCACAAAACATAATTAACGGAGCAACGTCCACAGAGCTGTCAAATCTCGATGCCGAGGGTGTTTTGCGTCTTTATGAAGCACTTGCGCTTTTGCCGCCGCGTATATATTCATCCAGAGATGCGGCGGCGATGGAAAGACTCAAAACCAACACGCAGTTTCAGCCCGTAACCAATACGCCCGAATACGGCGTTAATCTGGTCAGAAACGCCGGCAAAACCAAGAATCAGCTGCTCGTTACCGCGCAGCTTGTTAAAAATATTTACGCCGCCGAGAACAGTCGGCTTTCCCTTTGGGAAAGAGTCGGGATTGATGGCGCGACAATCGGCAGAGGACAAGTCGGTCAACCGGCTTATACCGATGTTAAAACGAAATTTGCGACCGAACTGCAGACTTGCGTCAACCGTGTATTTATCGCCGAATTATTAGCCAACGCGCCTATCCATGCCACCAAATTTGATATGAGCGTTTACTCGGCAAACATTCCGGCAAAGTACAGCGAGGTGATTAAACATCCGGCGATAGAAGATTTCGTCGTCGCGGCTTATCTGGCAATCCGCATTGATGCCGCCACCAAAGCGGGACGCTCGAACGATGACACGCTGCGCTTTGCCGTTGCGCTTTATCACGGTATGCGGGGAATGGTCGTTGACGCGCAGACCGCCGCCGGAGATGATATAAATTGGGCACCCGTCGAAGCCCAATTAATCGCTCAGGGACACACGGACGAAGTGGCTTATGTCAAAGAGGTAGTCAAATGAAAAGGCGAACCGCTCTTTTCGCGGCAATTGCAGTTTTTATACTGCTCGCCGCGTTTCTTCTCGGTTACAGATGGTTTTCGGATGAACCGGAACTGACGGTTCATCTCAAGTGCGAAGAAAATATCTCCGGCAAATTGTCCGCCGCTAAAATTTTTCCGAACGGTGAACGCGGCAAACCGGAGAATTTTAATCTTGAAACCGCTTGCCAAGCCGGAAAAATAACCATCAATAATTATCAAAGGGAAGAAAAAATCCAATTCTCTTACGAGCGCGGCGCCGGCGGCGGCGAAACGCACCAAATAATTTCCGAATACGGCGAGCATATCCAAAGCGATCAAACCGGTTTTTACGCCGTTCTGAAACTGACGCTCGCTCCGCCGTTTATCATCAAAGACAAAATCTGAAAAATTCAAACCGCGAATAACGCATAAATCTTATATTTTGGTGAAACCATAAGTTTTTGACAAATAATTTGTTGTTGATGTTCGGAGAGTGTGATAAACAATTGCCGGATTATTTATTGATTTCGAAAAACGCGATGTTGATGATACCTTAACCGGCAACGCCTCTATTTGATTTTGCGCGTTCGCTGCCCGATCAAAGCTCGTCAGCGACACTAAAACAATGCTCACGGAGAGCGCGATTGATAATATAATTCTGTGATTTGCACCTGCTTATCAGTTTTCCAGAATAACCGAGACCTTGAATTTTCCGGTCGTAACGCCTTTCGGAGCGGATACGCCGATGACGATGTTGTATGTATTTTGCGACGGGTTTTGAAATTCGATCTGTCGCTCGTGTGTCTGCACCTTGTTTTTCCAGGGTCTATCCCATTTTTCATTGGATTCGCAGGTGATGCTTCGCGGCAGATCAGGCACGAGGCTGAAATCGGTATTGCCGATCCGATAACCGTAAAGGCTCATATTCGCATTCTCATCTTCGGGCGTTACAACGATTTTCATTATCGAACGCGGCGGCTGCGTCGTCGCGTAAAGAACATGATTGCCGCGATATTTCAGGTTCTGCGTCGCGGGAAAACAGGCGTTTGAGCTTGAAGAAGCCCAGGAAAGATCTTCCATAATCTCTCCGTCTGCCAGATCTCCGTCTGCTGAAACCGTCTTATTCGGCTCGCTTTTAATGACGGTTACATTTTCTGACCAGCCGGTCGGTTTTTGGGCGCTGACCACCGCGACCGTTAAGACAAAAATCACCGGGATTAATCCGATTTTAATTAGTTTTTTCATAAAGTTTGTCTCCGAATTTTTAATTAATTTGGTGCGACCACCTCAATAACTTTTTTCACTTCATTGCCGAAAGGTTTATTATTCACAACCATAATCCATTCCAGCGTGTAACTTCCAAGATAATAAGGACCTTCAATTTCGTAATTAAATCTTTGAGATTCGCCCGGTTCGACCTGGTCTTTCAATTCAACAATCGGGGTCAGCTCATCTCTCTGCGCCGCGCTGCCCGACGGACCGCGGACGATTTTTATGGAAAGCCTAATCTTGCTGCTCCGTCCCCATGTGCAGGTTCCCGAATTTTTGACCGTAACATCCACATCATATTCCTTTGCCGGAATTATTTTGGTCGGAATTCTTATTCCGCTCGGCGAAATGGTCGCATCCATTTCACAAGTTTGGGCATGCGCCGCACCGAAAATTGAAAAGATCAAGCCGACTGCAAAAATCAATAATTGACCTTTATTTAGTACCTTTTTCATATATTTTCTCCTCCATTGCCGGAATTGCTTCCGGATTTACCAAAAATGTTTCTCGCCGCAAAAATTTGCTTTGATAGTAGAAATAATTTTATTATTGGGGTGGCAAAAAATCCTTTGAAAAAGATTGGAAAAATCTTTGAAAATCATTTAATCAACAATGTCGGATAGTGTGAAGCAGTTTTACGAGTTTGACGAGTTTCGTCTTGATGCCGAAAATCATTCTTTATGGCGCGGCGATGAACTTGTGCAAATCTATCCGAAGGCTTTTGAAGTTTTAGTTTTGCTGGTCGAAAAAAACGGCGAAATCGTCTTGCGCGAAGAATTGCTCGAAACCGTCTGGCAGGATACTTTTGTTGAAGAGGCGAATATTACCTACACGGTTTCGCAGCTCAGAAAAACCCTCGGCAGTAGAAATTACATTCAAACCGTCCCGAAACGGGGCTATCGTTTTACGGCGGAGGTGCGCGAAATTTCCCAAACGGACGATATTTTGCCGCCCGCAGATTTTACTGCGCCGGCGGTGCCTGCTCCGCCGAAAGCGCAAATTCGCTGGCATTTTATCGGAATAATTTTGCTCGCTCTGCTCTTTCTGATGAGTTTTGCCGCCTGGTGGAGTGTTGACGATCGGCGCGGGCTTTCTGATGTTCCCGTTACTGAGAGAAATATCCGCACCGTCGCTATTTTGCCTTTGAAAACATTGACCGGGAGCGGACACAGCAATGCGTTGTCGCTCGGTTTGACCGATTCGCTGATTTCGCGTCTGGGCAGTTTGAATCGTTTTGCCGTGCGCCCGTTAAGTTCCGTCCAAAGCTACGCGGAAACCGATCAGGATCCGATAAAATTCGGCAAAACGCTGGAGGTTGACGCAGTTTTGGAAGGTACGCTGCAAACGTCTGAAAATCGTCTGCGCGTGAATCTGCGCCTGTGGGATGTGCGCGACGGTGCACAGCTCTGGCAAGACTCGTTTGATTCGGCGGATGCGGATTTTTTCAATCTTCAGGACACAATTTCAACCAAAGTTACCCAATCTCTCGTTTCTCAACTGATTGAAAAAGACCACGAAATTTTAACCAGGCGCGACACGTATAACCGCCCTGCCTTTGACGCATACTGGCGCGGGCGTTTTTTTATCGAAAAAAGAGATACCGATAAAGCGATCGCCGAATTTCAGCAGGCAATAGCTCTCAATCCCGGTTATGCTCTGGCTTATACGGGCTTGGCGGATGCTTATATCTGGAAGGCGAATTTTACGAGCGATGCCGACAGGGAACTTTACGGGAAAGCCAAAGCATCAGTTGACAAAGCCCTGGAACTAGATCCGAAACTCGCCGACGCACACAGTTCGCTCGGTCGGATTAAATACAGTCACGATTGGGATTGGGCAGGCGCGGAAGAATCTTTCCGGCGGGCGATCGAACTTAATCCGAACAGCGTCAATGCCCGGCAATTCTACTCGCGGTTACTGACGACTCTGGGGCGGTATGACGAAGCACTCGCCGAAATCTATAAAGCGCGGGAACTCGACCCGCGCTCGGCGGATTTGGCAGTTCCGCTGTCCGGCATTCTGGAAAAACTTGGCAGATTTGACGAGTCCATCAAAGTCCTCGAATCAACTCTGGAAATGGACAAAGATTCAAAATTTGCCCGGCGCGGCATCGGGAACGATTATTTGCTCAAAGGCGATTACGCCAAAGTCATCGAATTAGGCAACGAACTGTTTCCGGATCAAGCGAAAACCGATTTCGCCTGGGCTTCGATGCTGACGACCGCTTATCACAAAACCGGACAAACACAAAAAGCGACCGCCATGCGGAATCATCTGAAAAAAATGGCTGAAACCGACCCGAAATCTCTCTATTTTCTGGCATTGTCCGACAGCGAAACAGGACGCGCCGACGAGGCTCTGACGGCATTGCAAAAATGCCTCGAACTGCGCGAAGAACGAATGATCTGGACAAAAGACGAACCGCGTTTCGCCAATTTGGAGGGCGATTTACGGTTTCAGGAAATCCTGCGAAAAATGAAGCTCAGCAATTAGCTTTC
>CAYUGW010000183.1:0-7628 GCA_964444245.1 uncultured Blastocatellaceae bacterium
GCACCTTCTAGGGCAAATAAAACAAGCCACCGCCTCTGGCGGTGGTACTTTGACTAGTATCTGGCGGCAAATGAAAAACTATTATGTTCAATTAATGCAACATTTGCCGTTAGAGGATGACGACTGCGGAGTAGTGTCCCGTTCGCATTTACCAATAATTTTAAGCAAAGTTTCGGGAGCGGTTTTTGACGGTTTAATCTTTGCCGAATACGGGATCAAATTAAGTAAAAAGCAACTCAAATGGTTTGCTGTCGATAGCAAAGAACTCAAAGGAAGTATTAAAAAAGGCGACAAAAGAGGCGAAGCCGTCGTGCAAGTGGTGGAATATGAAAAGCTGAGGTGGTCTAATAAAAGGTTCTTCCGCACTTTTGGTGCAAGTCTCTTGTAAATCGTTGTAAGCAGTAAGTTTGCAGGTTTAACGAAATTTGCGACTGAAATTCGATAAGTTTCTTATATGCAATAGCTTACCAGAAAATGTTGCACCAAAAGTGCGGAAGAACGTTCAAATGTAATGACCGTTCATTTTCAGCGTAATACGCATTGGTATCGACGGTTGCTATAAACACGACTCGACGATATTTTGTCGGGCAAACGATGTGATACATCAAAACCGAAACTTTGTGGTTCTTATGAATGAATTTACTCATTCAACTATTATAAAGCCGCAGCAAGCTGAAGGGGTATTAAACCCAATGTGAATAAAAATAAAGCAAATGAGTATTTTTAGAGAGGGTGTAAAAAAAATCTGTGTAAATTCGTTTTGTCACAAAATTTCGATTCTGGCTAACTGCTTGATAAATAATGTTTTAGGTAGATAAAATGAAAATCTACAATTCGCATTTACCCAGAAAATCGTACACTCCCAAAATTTATCGGTAAATGCGAACGGGACACTACTCCGCAGTCGTCATCCTCTAACGGCAAATGTTGCATTAATTGAACATAATAGTTTTTCATTTGCCGCCAGATACTAGTTAAATTGCCGTCCCGATTACCCAAAACGGTTAAAATAACGCCGCTCATACGGGCGGCAAGCGAGTGGTGTCTGCCCTGTATTCCTCTTAAATCTAAGCCTTCGGCAGTTTGAAGTTTGGAAAAAAAGTTATACTATTTTCCCGTGCAATGAGCGTTTGTTTATCATAATTTAAGTCGGCGTTGTTGCATAAATCAATTAAATGTTGGCAATAAACGATTTATTAAAAACCAATAATTTATGAAATTTGCATAAACTTTGATTTGTCAATAACTTAAAAATATTTATGCAACAAAGCCATTTAAGTCTGTAGAAAAAATTCAATTATCACGTTTTTACAACCTTGTTTCCGCTTTCTTTTTATAAGAAAATCCTGTTGATCAAGATGAATAATCGCTCAAGTGAGATGGGTCAGATTATTTCGCTTCCAAATGGCGGCGGAAATTTGAGCGGTCTAGGAGAAAAATTTTCTCCCGATCTTCACACCGGAACGGGAAATTTCACCATTCCAATAGTTCTGCCCTCGGGACGAAACGGCTTACAACCTCAGCTCAGCCTCGGCTACAGCACAGGCAGCGGAAACAGCCCCTTCGGATTGGGTTGGGGGTTGAACCTTCCCTGCATAAACCGCAAAACCGATAGAGGTGTTCCCCGTTATGATGAAAACGACATTTATATCCTTTCGGGCGCAGAAGATTTGGTTGTCGTTGAAAAAAGTGATCGCCGAACTCGTTATCGTCCACGGACCGAGGGGCTTTTTGCCTTGATTGAACATCATCGGAATTCACAAAATAATTTTTGGCAAATCAAAAGCAAAGACGGACTAATCAGCATTTACGGAACTCCGAACGATTTTCGAAACGATTCGGCACTAATAACTCACCCGCAGAACAATTCACAGATTTATTCTTGGAAATTACGCGAAACCTTTGACACTTACGGCAATCGTATAATTTATGAATATGAAAATGATTCCGGCAATGAGAACGGACGAAATTATACTCAAACCTACCTGAAATCAATAAAATACGTAGATTACGACAATAATGGAAACACCGAATTTCTGGTCCAATGTTTTTTTGATTATGAACCCCGTCCGGACGAGTTCTCCGAATTCCGGAGTGGTTTTGAAATTCGAACCCGCTTTCGCTGCAAACGAATTTTGATAAAGACACTTGCCGATACGGTAAGAAATGTCAAAGCCTACGATTTTATTTATCAGGATAAAAATTCCGCCGATTTTCCGGCTAACGGTGTGTCGCTTATCAAACGAATTCAAGTTGTCGGATTCGATGAAAAGGAAAACGAAGTTATCGAGATGCCTTCGCTGGATTTTTCTTACTCTCGATTTGAACCAAATCTGAAAAATGATTTGATTCGCGTCGGGGGTAAGGATTTTCCCTTTGAAACGATAGCCGAATCGTCATTTGAGTTGGTTGATGTGGTTGGCAACGGTCTGCCTGATTTGTTGCAAATGAATGGAGTAGTTCGTTTTTGGCGAAATTTAGGTAAAGGTAATTTCGATTTGCCAAAAAATTTCCCCGACGCGCCCGGTGGGATTTCGTTGGCGGACAAAGGCGTACAAATGCTTGATGTAAATGGCGATGGGCAGGTTGATTTGATGGCTCATTTCGAGTTTATTGACGGCTATTTTCCAATGAATCACGGCGCAGTCTGGGAAAAGAAATCGTTTCGCCGCTTTGAGTCCGTGCCAAGTTTTGACTTACAGGATGCAGAGGTAAAGCTTTTGGATTTGACGGGTGATGGAGCAATTGACGTTTTGCGCTCCGGAAGTCGTCTCGAACATTTTTTTAATGATTCCCGAAACGGTTGGAAAGAAACAAGATTTCTCGAAAGAAAGGGTTTGAGCGATTTTCCGAATGTTAATTTTTCCGACGAAAGAGTTAAATTGGGCGATATGTCGGGCGACGGCTTACAAGACATTGTCCTTATCCACGATGGAAATGTCGAATATTGGGCAAATTTAGGTTGGGGAAATTGGAGCAAGAGAATTCAGATGCGCCGCAATCCACGTTTTCCTTACGGCTATAATCCAAAAAATATTTTGCTTGGCGACGTAGATGGCGACGGGTTGGCAGACATAGTTTTTGTTGAAAATAATCAAGTAACAATATGGCTCAATCAAAGCGGAAATTCATGGAGCAAACCAATAGTAATTAACGGAACTCCGCCGATCTCCAATGGAGATGAAATTCGTTTGATAGACCTGACCGCAAGCGGAGTCAGCGGAATTTTGTGGAGTCTAAATGCCAATACAATTGCCGGTCAAAGGCTTTATTTTTTGAATTTAACTGGTAATGGTAAAGCTTATCTGTTAAATGAAGTGGACAACAATCTGGGGGCGGTAACTAAGATTGAATATGCTTCGTCCACCGAATTTTACCTGCAAGATGCCCGGAAAGCCGCGACGAAATGGCAGAGTAATCTTCCGTTTCCTGTGCAGGTCGTTAAAAAAGTCGAAGTCATTGATGAGATTTCATTGACCAAATTAACGACTGAATACAAATATCATCATGGTTATTGGGATGGAAATGAACGCGAGTTTCGCGGGTTCGGCATGGTCGAACAATGCGACTCTTTGAGTGAAGCGGATTTTAACTCAACCGGATTGCACGGTCAGGATAAACGGTTTGAAAATACTTCGGTTTTTTCCGCACCAACTTTAACCAAAACTTGGTTTTATCAGGGGGCTGTCGGAAATGAAGAAAAATGGACGGAGGTTGATTACAGTCACGAATATTTTTCCGGTGAAGCCGCTTTTTTTCCAAAGCATACTTCAGTAACGAGTCTGCCCGAAGACTCCAGAATTCGCCGTCGCATTAAGCGTGACGCACTGCGGGCAATGCGGGGAAGTGTTTTAAGGACAGAACTCTACGCTCTGGATAAGTCATCTTTGGCAGATAAGCCTTATACGGTCAGCGAATCGCAAATCGGGGTGCAGGAAATCGAAATACCTGCCGCCGGAAATGAGCAACGGCAACGGATTTTCTTTCCGCATATTATAGCTACGCGAACAACTCAATGGGAACGCGGCGATGACCCGTTGACTCAGATTCAGATTACGAATTTCGATGACAATGATGGAAAGTTTGATTCTTTTGGTCGTCCACATTTTCAGATTACTATTGCTCTCCCGCGCCGTCTATCAAAACAAAAAAAGCTTGCTGGCGCAATTAATCCGAATGAAACCCGAGTTTTGGCAACCTGTCAGAAGATTGAATACGCAGTTCCGAATCAGTCTAATATTTACATTCATGACCGCGTCAGCGAGACCAAACTCTTTGAGTTAAAAAATCCGCCAACCGTTCAGGAAACTAATTCGAACGATCTCTTAGTTGTTTTGCAAGACCAATTAAAAGCTGTTGATTCCGTTGAAAAAGAATTTCGACAAGCATTGAATGATAACCAAAACTCTTCCCGGCTTAATTTACTTGGTCATACCGTAAATCATTATGACGGAAGGGCTTTTGAAGGTTTAGCGGCAGGCGAAACAGGCATTCGCGGAGCATTGGTCAGAAGAGAATACTTGGTTTTTAGCGAAGAAATGCTTGGTGAAATTTACCAACTAAGACGACCGCAGTATTTAGGTGGAAATGCTGACTTACCAAACTCTTTGCCAAATTTTGCCAGTTCAAGTGGTTATCAAAGAAAACCGGCTCATTCAGTTTATTATAACGGCTATTACATCGACAGTTTACGAAACAAATACGACTCAAAAGGGTTGATTGTTGAGACTCTGGACCCGGTTGGCAATCGAACTCAAATCGAATACGACAAGTTTTTACTGTTGCCAATCAAAGTGATTGATGCGGCAAATCTCCAAACAATTGCTGAAAATAATTACCGCTTTTTGCAACCGTCAAAGATTACCGATGTTAACCAAAATTCTACCGTTTCGATTTACAATCCTAGCGGTTTGACGCAAAAAATTTTTCTCGCGGGCAGAAACGGTGAAGGCGGAACGGAAAGCGAACCCGAAATAGAATATAAATACGATTTTCTGAATTTTCAAAAAAATCAATTACCAATTTATGTTCGCACGGCACGACGCATACATCACGTCAAAGACGGCGTTGCTGACGAAAAGATTTTGACTTGCGAATATTCCGATGGTTTTTCGAGACTTGTGCAGACGCGCACTCAAGCTGAAGAAATTATTTTCGGTAATCAAATTTTTGGCGGTAATTTCCTTCCGCTTGACCAAAATTTACAATCAAGCGCAAATATTTCCGGCAGAATTAACAATGACTCAGCTAACCCGAATGTCACGGTCAGCGGTTGGCAGAGATACGATAACAAAGGAAATGTGATTGAAAAATATGAGCCGTTTTTTAGTATCGGATTTGATTATCAACCCCCAAACCGATCATATTTCAATAATAGCCAAAAAATTCAGATGTTTTACGATCCGCGTGGACGACTTATAGAAACGATTAGCCCGGACGGTTCAAAACAAAAGATCGTTTACGGTATTCCGCTCGATCTAACCAATCCTGATATTTTTGAGCCAACGGCTTGGGAAAGTTATTTTTATGATGAAAACGACAATGCCGAAAATACTCATCAAGCCTCAAGCGTGAATTACCGACATCATTGGAACACTCCGTCAAGCACGCTTTCGGATGCGCTCGGCAGAGTTTTGGCAAACACGGAACGGAACGGCAATGATGCTGCAACGGAATGGTATCTTAATTGCTCAACATACGATATTCGTGGAAATTTGCTGACCGTCATTGATGCGTTGGGACGTGAGGCTTTCAAATATTCCTACGACCTTTTGAATCGTTCATTGCGGGTGAAAAGCATTGATGCGGGTCTGCGAACTTCAGTTCTGGATGCAGTCGGAAACTTGCTTGAATTTCGGGACTCTCGCGGAAGTTTGGTTTTGCGTGAATTCGACAAACTAAATCGGCTAAAAAACGTCTGGGCGCGAGACCGACACAACGGTGATTTTACGATGCGCGAAATGGTTGAATATGGTGACGAAGGAAACGCCGCGGCTCGTCACCAAGCCTTGCAAAAAAATCAGTTGGGCAAACCCGTCGCCCATTTTGACGAAGCAGGAGTCTTGCGTTTGAACGAATATGATTTTAAGGGAAATTTGCTCCAAAAAACTCGGCAAACTATCAGCGATGCGGATATTACCAACGGTTGGATGGCAGATTGGAGTCAAGGGAATGCTCAAAACGCTCTTGAAACGGTCGGATACACAACTTCGACTAAATACGATGCACTAAATCGTCCAACGGAGATTACGTATCCGAGCGATGTCAACGGGCAACAAGCCGTTCTGCTGCCAACCTATAATCGTGCCGGAATGTTGCAGAGCGTAACGGTTGACGGCGCAATTTTTGTTGAGCTAATTGCCTACAACGCCAAAAGCCAGCGAACTTTAATTGTCTATGGAAATGGGTTTTTAACCCGCTACGGATATGATTTGCAAACCTTTCGACTAGCCCGAATGAAAACTGAAAGTTTTTCGTCTTCAACAACTTCCAGCCGTTTGACGTATCAATTTACAGGAAATATATTGCAAGATTTTGCTTACGGATACGATTTGGCGGGAAATATTTTGAGTATCAGTGACCGCACGCCGGGTAGCGGAGTTTTGAACAACGCTGAATCGGCTTTGGTCAACGATTCTCAATTGGCTTCGTTGTTGGTGCAAGGTGACGCGCTCATCAGACATTTTGAATACGATGCGATTTATCGTTTAACCAAAGCAACGGGGCGCGAATCCCAAAATATCACTTCGCCGAGACCTTTTACGGATGATGCCCGTGACGGTTTTAATTCGGGAAGACACGGCACGGCTAATCGGGATAACGCCCCGAATCTAACCGCAATCTATTCCGAAGATTATAGTTATGATCCGGCGGGAAATATGCTTCAAATGCGTCATACACAAGGCTCGCAAACGTGGCGAAGAGACTTTGGTATTGGCGGCTTTAATCCGCAGAATTGGCAACAGGAATGGCAAAATTATTTGAATATGGGAGCTAACTGGGGAAGCGTGGTTGGCAATCAGCTCACTCACGTCGGTAACAATCAAACCCATCAGTTTGACGAAAACGGTAATCTGATTCAGGAAAATACGGAACGGCGGTTTGTTTGGGACTATGCCGACAGGATGATTGGATTTGAAATTCGTCCTGCGGGAAGTTCGCAAGCCTCGGTCGAAGCCCGGTATCTCTACGGCGCGGATGGAATGCGCGTCAAAAAATGGGTTCGTAAAAATGGTGTTGGATATGAAACCACGACCTACATTGACAGCATTTTTGAGCATCACCGATGGCGAGAAAGCGGAACGGCAAAAGAGAATAATCACCTACATATTTCGGACGACCAAAAACGGATTGCCCTTATGCGAATAGGCGACGTTTATCCAAACGATGCCAGCCCAACGGTGACATATCATTTCGGCGATCATTTGGGCAGTTCAAATTTGGCTGTCGGCGGAAACGATTCAAGCGGAAACTCATTTATTAACCGCGAAGAATATTTCCCTTACGGCGAAACGAGTTTCGGCAGTTTCGGCAAAAAACGCTTTCGCTTTAGCGGCAAAGAACGTGACGAGGAAAGCGGGTTGTATTATTTCGGAATGAGGTTTTATGCGCCGCATCTGTGTCGGTGG